>NZ_JBHWEB010000009.1:0-88491 GCF_042734395.1 Amycolatopsis sp. NPDC059657
GGTTAGAACCGTCGGCAACACTCACGACGGGAGGCCCGTGAGGTCACGAACGTGCTGGGCCGGTGCTGCCTCGCTCGGTCAGGCGCGGGGAGAGCAGCCGGACTTCGGGCCTGCCGTCTTCGTCGAGCTGACGCATCGCCATTTCGACCGCGAGTCTGCCCACTTCGCCAGCCGGGATGGCGATCGAGGTGAGCGGCGTCGAGTGGGCTTCGGCCATGTCTTCCGGGCAGACCGCGAGTACCGAGATGTCGCGGGGCACTTTCTTGCCGTGTCGGCTCAGTTCCGCGAGCAGCGGGCCCAGTATTGCTTCGTTGTGGACGACCAGCCCGGTCACATCGGGGTGCTTGGTGAAGATGTCGTCGAGGCAGTCGCGGAGCGCGTCGTAGGAGGGAGCGCAGGGGAAGGACCCGGCGTGCACCTTGCGTTTGGTGGCGGCCTTGCGGAAGCCGCGCAGGAAACGTCCGGCGTAGCTCGTGCCTCGCCGGTAGACGGCGGGGGACGGGCCGATCAGGGCGATCTCGGTGTGCCCGAGGTCGGCGAGGTGGGTGATGGCGGCCGCGCCCGCCGCGGTGAAGTCGAGGTCGACGCAGGTCAGCTCGCCAGGCTTGCCGGGTACTCCGATGAGCACAACCGGCCGGTTCAGCGAGCGCAGCACCGGAAGCCGGGGCTCGGCGTTCTCCACGTCCATCACGATCAGCGCGTCCGCGAGCGAGGACGCGGCCACCCGATGCAGGCCGTCCGGGCCTTCGTCCTTGGTCAGCAGCAGTACGTCGTTGTCGTATTTGCGGGCTTCGGTGACCGTGGCCGCGACGAACTGCATGACGACGGGAACGTTCAGGTCCGTCCGCAGTGGAACGACCAGTGCGAGGACGTTGGTGCGGTTGCTGGCCAGCGCCCGCGCGCCCGCGTTCGGGACGTAGCCCAGCGCGCTGATGCTGCGCTGGACCCGCTGTTGCGTGTCCGCGGAGATCGCTCGCCTGCCGGAGAGCACGTAAGACACCGTGCTCGGCGCGACCCCGGCCGCTCGGGCGACATCTGCGATGGTGACCATGCGGCGATGATAGTGCGTGGTCGAACCGTTTCGACCCCTTTTCGACGACAACGCGTGTGTTCGATCACGGACCCGTTACAGCCGACAATGAAAACCATTAATGTCTGACCGGTGAACGAAGCTGTCACGCGCCGTCAGACGGTGGCGCGGTTCGGGGAACTGCCGCCGGTCGTGCGGCTCCTGATTTCCACCCAGCTGCTGTTCAACATCGGCTTCTTCATGGTCCTGCCGTATCTGGCCGGGCACCTCGTCGACGATCTCGCGCTGGCAGGCTGGCTGGTGGGACTCGTGCTCGGCCTGCGGACCTTCAGCCAGCAGGGGATGTTCCTGGTGGGTGGCCTGCTCGCCGACCGGCTCGGCGCGAAGCCGGTGATCCTCGCCGGTATCGCGGTCCGGGTGGCGGGCTTCCTGCTGCTGGGTGTCTCGCCGAACCTGGCGGGCGTGGTCGGGGGCGCGGTGCTCACCGGTGCCGGCGGCGCGCTGTTCTCGCCTGCCGTCGAAGCGTCGATCGCTCGAGAAGCCGGGCCTGGGCAGCGGACCGCGGCGTTCGCGATGCTCGCCGTCTGCGGTGAGCTCGGCGCGGTGACCGGACCATTGCTGGGCGCTCTGGTGCTCAAGGACTTCGAGGTCGCCTGTCTGTTCGCCGCGGGCCTGTTCGCCTTGGTCGCTGTTTGCCACGCCCGGTTCCTGCCGCGGTGGCCTGGCGAGCACAGGTCCGAGCCGCTGCTCGCAGGCTGGCACGAGGTGCTCCGGAACCGCGCTTTCCTGGTCTTCGCCGTCGCCTACTCCGGCTACCTGGTGTCCTACAACCAGCTGTACCTCGCCTTGCCCGCCGAGCTGCGCGCGGTAACCGGTGACGAGGCCGCGCTCGGCTGGATGTTCGCGCTGGCCTCGGTGATCGTCGTTGTCGGCCAGCTGCCGACGACGGCGATCGCCCGACGGCTGCTGGGCCCCGCCAAGTCCGTGGTGACGGGATTCGGCCTCATGGCAGCCGCGTTGGCCGTCGTCGCGTTGCCGTTGCCAGGGCTCGTGCCCGCGGTGTCGATGGTCGTGTTGTTGACACTCGGCCAGATGCTCGCCGTCCCCTTCGCGCAGGAACTGCTGCCCACCCTGGCCGGCGAACGCCGATTGGGCGCCTATTTCGGGTTCCTGGCGTCGGTGGGCGGTGTCGCGGTGCTGCTGGGCAGTACCGCGAGCGGTGCCGTGCTCGATCTCGGACCGGGGGCGTGGCTCCTGCTCGCGCTCGTTCCCTTCGGCGGCGCTGTCGTGCTCGCCGTGCTCGTGACCCGCGGTGCGTTCGCCCGCTGATGGAAAGGCATGTCATGTTCCGAGCTCTCCGACTGGGAGCGTCGCTGCTCGTCGTCGCGATGGTCACCACCGGTTGTTTCGCGGGTTCCGCGGCGGGTGGTGACGACGGTGCCAGACTCCGGGTCGTCCTGCCGTTCCCGCCGGCGCAGGGGTTGTCGCCGTGGGGCGACGACGCGCTGTTGCTGACTCGCCTCGGCGTCGCCGAACCGCTGGTCGACCTCGACCAGGCAGGCTCGCCGGTCCCCGGTCTCGCGGAAAGCTGGACCAGGACCGGCGACACGACCTGGCGGATTCACCTCCGCGCCGGGGTGAAGTTCCACAACGGCGCCGTCCTCACCGCGGCGGACGCGGCGAACGCGCTCACCAAGGCCGGCGCCGCGAGCCCGGTTCCCCGCGCGCTCAAGGGCGTCGGCCTGGTCGCGGTCGCCGAGGGCGACCGCGATCTCGTCATCACGACCGCGAAGCCGGATCCGGTTCTGCCACAACGGCTCTCCTCGCCGAACCTCGTGATCCTCGCGCCGTCGGCGTACCGGCCGGATCGAGTCGACCCCGCCGGCGCGGCGACCGGACCGTTCGTGCTGAAGTCCCCGGTCAAGGACGTGGCCACACTCGACGCCTTCGCGGGCTACTGGGCGGGCGCGCCCCGATCGCCGGGCGTGGACGTCAGGTTCGTGCCCGACGGCACCACCCGGGCGAGCACGCTGCGCGCCGGTGAGGCCGACGTCGTGTACGCGTTGCCGGTGGCCGCGAGCGTCGACCCTCAGCGGGTGCTGGGCGTTCCGCTGCCGAGGACGGTTTCGCTGCACCTCAACACCGCCAAGGCGCCGTTCGCCGACGCGGGACTGCGCGCCGCCGTCCGCGCCGCCGTCGACCCGGCCACGCTGGCTCGAGGTGTCTACGAAGGACAGGCCGACGCCGCCCGCGGCATCTACGGTCCGGCCAGCCCGTGGGCACCGCCGCAACGGGAACTCGCGCCGGTTCCCACCCCGGCCGCCCCCGCTGGGCAAAAGATCGTGCTCGCCACCTACGGAGATCGGGCCGAGCTGCCTGAGGTCGGTTCGGTTGTCGCGGAGACATTGCGAGCCAAGGGTTTCGTGGTCGAGCAGGTGGTGCGCGCGTACAGCCTGCTCGAACCGGACCTGCTCGCCGGCAAGTTCGACGCGGTGATCTCGAGCCGCTCCTACCTGCTCGACACCGGTGACCCGTTCGCCTATCTGGGCACTGACCTGACCTGCAAGGGCGGCTACAACCTGTCCGGGCTGTGCGATCGGACGATCGACACCACGATCACCGAATCCGCGGCGCTGGCCGATCCGAAGGCGCGCGTCGCGGCCGCACTGAAGATCGAGGCCGACGTACTCGCGACCGGCGCGTTGATTCCACTGGTACACGAACGCGCTCGCATCGGCGTCGCCGCAGGCGTCGCGGACGTTCCGGCGGACGTGTACGAGCGTCATCTCATCACCAAGGGGACGCACCGATCGTGATCGTGCTGCGCCGGTGCGCACTGCTGCTGGCGGTCACGGTCACTGTCGGCCTGCTGCCCGTGCTCGCCGGGCGCGACCCGGCGCTCACGGTGCTGCGGGCGCGCCTCACCGACCGCGAGCCTGACGCGGCCGCGCTCGCTTCGGTTCGTGCCGAGCTCGGTCTCGACGCGGGGCCGTTCGGGCTGCTTCGTGACTGGCTCGCCGGACTGCCCCGCGGTGACTTCGGCCGGTCGTGGGTCTCCGGCGAACCGGCCGGGCCCGAGTTGCTCCACGCCTTGCTGGTTTCGCTGAGCCTGGCCGGGTTCGCCACGGTGGTGGCCGTGCTCGTGGCCGCGGTGCTGGTCTCCGTCCAAGGTGGACGGTCGGCGGCCGCGCTCGCGGCAGTGCCGGAGTTCCTGATCGCCGCGGTGCTCCTGCTGGTCTTCGCGGCGCGCCTGCGGCTGCTGCCGACGTCGGGGTGGGACGACCTGCGGTACGCGGTGCTGCCGTCGATCGCGCTCGGTGTGCCTGCCGGGGCGGTGCTGGGCACCGTCGCCCGTGACGCGGTGCGCGCCGCGCAAGCCGAGCCATGGGTGCGCACCTGGCGTGCCGCGGGCTTCACCCGCCACCGTGTGCGGGCAGCGGTCGCGAGGCGCGCGGCTTCGGTGGTCGGCGCTCAGCTGGCGCTGGTGGTGGCCGGTTTGCTCGGCGGCGCGGTGGCCGTCGAAGTCGTGTTCGCGGTACCGGGCATCGGCAGGCTCGCGGTGAACGGCGCGCTGGCGCAGGACATGCCCGTCGTCCAGGGCTGCGCGCTGGTGGTGCTGCTCGTCGGCACGGTCACCGGCGCCATCGCGGCCGGGGTGCAGCGGCTTGTGCTCGGCCCGGCTTTCGCGGAGCGCGGCATGCAGTCCCCGCCGATCCGCCCCGTCCCGCGTCCCGGCCGATTTTCACTCGTGCCCGTTTTCCTGATCGTGGCCGTCCTGCCAGCGGGTCTGTGGCGCGACCCGCTCGCCGTCGACCTCACGGCCCGGCTGCTGCCACCTTCCGCGCGGCATCCGTTCGGAACGGACGCACTCGGCCGCGACCTGCTCGCCAGGATCGCACACGGCACGGTGAGCACGGTCGGCCTCGCGATCGTGGTCACCGCGGTGGCGCTGCTGCTCGGGCTGGCCTGGGGCTTGGCGGTGCGTGGCTCGGGCGCCGCCGACCTGGCCAACGCCCTGCCACCGACGATCGCCGCGCTGCTCGTGGCCACCGTCGCGGGGCCCGGAGTTTTCGGCGCGGCGACGGCCGTCGCCTGCGTTTCCTGGGCGCCGCTGGCCGCACACGCTCGCTCGCTGGCGCTGGAACAGCACGCCGCCCAGCACCTCGACGCGGTGCGTGCCATCGGCGCGGGCCGGTTCTGGGTGCTCAGGCGGCATGTGCTGCCGGCCGTGGTGCCCGCGGTCACGCGCAACGCGGTCGTCCGGCTGCCCGGTATCGCGCTTGGCTTGGCTTCGCTGGGTTTCCTCGGCCTCGGCGCCCAACCACCCCGTCCGGAATGGGGACTGCTGCTCGCCGAAGGCATGACCTACGCCGAGCGAGCGCCATGGACGGTCGCGTTCCCGGTCGCGATGCTGGTCTTGCTCGGTGTTTCCGCCCTCACCCTGGCATCCCGCATTCGCTGAATCCGCGGCGGACACCTGTGTCGCGGCGCCTTGGTTCAGTAACCGCGGTACGCGCCGCCATGGGACATGGCGGTCAGTCCCGGCGTGTGCTGGATATCGCCGTACCGGCCGTAGATGTAGCGGACGCCGGCGATGATGTTGTCGACCGGGTTGTAGATGTCGTCGTGCCCGGGCAGTTTGTAGGCTCGGAACGTCGAGTCGATGGTCTGCATGAGCCCCTTCGACGGATGCCCTGCGGCGGCGTTGGAGTCGAACTTGTTGATCGCGTGCGGGTTGCCAGCGGACTCGTGCTGGATGATCGACTTGATCCTCGCGATGTCGGCGTCGGTCACCGGCACGCCATGGGCGCGCAGGATCTCGACGGCCTCCCTGACCCAGGCGTCGACGTCGCCAGGCAAGGCGATGGCAGGCGGAGAGCCGCTCGGGCCATCGGACACGGTGGCCGGCGGGCGGGCCGAGCCTGCCCCGGAGCCACCTCCGCCACCACCGCCGCCGGTGTGTCCCCGCGACGGCGGCGTGCTCGCCTTGGCTCCTGATACCGGCGTGCTGTGGCCAGTGGACTGCCGCGACGGAGGCGGCGTGGTGACGGTTTCGTTCGGCGTCCCCGCGCGACCGTCGGTGAGCGCGGGCATGGCGCCGTGCGGCGGCAGCTGGGAGTAGCCGCCGCCGATGTCCTGGGTCAGCCCGTCGGACACCTGGTCAAGGAGCGCGTCTGCCTTCTCGAGCAGCCCGTCGAGATCTTCGCCGGCGGTCGTGGCGGTCGCCGAATTCTTCGTGGACGCCTCGGCGAAGATCGCGTCGGGGGTCTGGGCGGGTGGTACCGCGCCCAGCACCTGGCGGTTCACCGCGTCCAGCCGGCCAGCCGCCCTCGCCGCGGCAGCCTCGGCGGCCGCGTTGGCCTGCTCGATCGCGCTTCTGGCCTGGTGGACGCGTTCGCCGATCCGGCCCCGCAGGTCCGAGAGGTCCTGTCCCAGCCGATCAAGGTCGTCGGCCGCCGAGACGAGGCGGTCGTGCAACCGGCCGGCGGCCTTGCCGACCTTGTCGACGTAGCCGAGGAAGGCGGTCGCGCTTTCTCCTTCCCAGCTGTCGTCGCGCAAGCCGTTCGTGGCCGCGTTCAGCTTGTCCGGGTGGTTCGCGGCGTTGGCGGCGGCCGTGCGGAGCGTCGAGGCGGCCGCATGGATCGTCTCCGGGCGCAGGCCTTCGACGCGCTGGGCCTTGGCTTCCACCTGGTGCCATTCGGGTGGCAAGCCGAGGCTCATCGGCCGGGCTCGTCGTCCGCGAGGGTGATGTGCCGAGCGTTGTCCAAGTCGGTTTGCTCGACCTCGATGGCCAGCGACCGCAGCCATCGCGCGGACTCGGCGAGATGTGCCGCGCCGGTGCCGAACTCGTCACGTACCTTGTCATGAAAGCCGCGGATCGCGGCACAGGCCCGTTCTCCCGCGTCGAGAGCGCCGAACGGCGTGCCAGGGAGCATGTCACCGGCGAGCCCGCCGCGGCACTGGTCGAACTCGTCGCGCAACGACTCCAGTTCGCCAGCGGCTTCGCCCATCGCCTGCAGGTCGTATCGGGGCACCGCACCGTCCTCGCGCTAGGAGACCACTACCGGTGATCATGGCCTGTCGTGGGCGTTGACAGAGGTGCTCGGCCTGCTACCGGCGGAGAGTGGGGAAATCCTCCATGAACGCGTGTCAGCGGTCCATGAAAAGCAAAGGGCCGCCAGGCGCAAAGCCTGACGGCACTTCCAACAGCTTCATGCCTACGGCCGCGGAGTACACTCGGTCGTGCCGGAGCGAACCGAGCACGAAGGGTCCACCGCGCCCGCGAGAGCCGGCGCCTGCGTCGCCAACAGGGCTCCGAAGACTCCCAGCGTGATGACGGCCGTCGTGATGACCCGGCGAGACTTACTGATGACACTGGTCATGGTAACGCTCCCATCTGCTACGGAATACTTGCTGATGAACAAGCTCGATCCGTGGACTGTTCCTCTCGAACTTAACGTGCTGAAACACAAAAATTGACATTGTCTGCAAGGCACGGAATCAATTCCGCAATTCGCGGAAGCCGGTGGTTCAGGCAGGGGGAGGGGCTGTGGTCGCGCGGACGATCAGGTAGGTGTCGAGCGAGCGGTCGGTGCTCGCCCGGGGTGCGTCGTCGAGTTGCGCGAGCAGGACCCCGACCGCGGCCTTGCCCGCCGCTTCGGCGGGCATCGCGACAGTGGTCAACGGGGGCGCGGAGATGGCGGCGAACACCAGGTCGTCGCAGCCGACCAGGCTGACCTCGTCGGGCACCGGCACGCCGCGGGCGTTGAGCCTGGCCAGCACGCCGAACGCGACCAGGTCGTTGTACGCGATGATCGCCGTCGCGCCCGCGGCGAGCGCGAGGTCGGTGCCCTGCAGGCCGCCCTCGAACCGGGGTGGGAACGGGCCGAACTCGACCAGCTCCATGCCGTGCTCGTGCGCGGCCGGTCGCAGGCCGCTCAGCCTGGCCGCGTTGGACCAGGAACCCTTGGGCCCGCCCAGATACGCGCACCGCTGGTGCCCCAGCGCCGCGAGATGCTGGATCGCCTGGCGCATGCCGCCGGGGCTGTCCATGACGACCGACGGGATGTCTTCGCAGTGCCGGTTGAGCAGCACCACGAACGTCTGCCTGGCCAGATCCCGGAGCTGCTCGTCGCTCATGCTCGGGCTGCAGAGGACCAGGCCGTCGACCTGTCTGGCCATGTTGCGCGCCAGGTTCTCCTCGGTGGCCGGGTCCTGGTCGCTGTTGGCGAACAGGACCGCGACGTCGTCCTGCCGCGCCCGGGCCTGCACTCCATTGAGGACACCGGTGAAGAACGGGTTCGCCAGGTCGGACACGATGATTCCGATATGCCCCGTGCGGTTCACCGGCTTTCGCGGGCCGGGGGCGGGCTGGTAGCCGAGTTCACCCGCCGCCGCCAGGATGCGGACGCGTGTCTCCGGCTTGACCAGGTCGGGGGTGGTGAAGGCGCGCGAGACCGTCGAGATGGAAACCTTCGCCAGATCGGCGACGTCATGGATGGTGACGGTCACGAGGCTCCCTCGGTGCGGACTTGTGCAACATCATGTAAATGGCCTGCGGCGGTGTCAATTCGGCGGTACTACCGTACTGCGCGGGCTCGCCCCGTAAACAGCCTGTTACCAGCGCATTGTCCTTGACACTGCGCGCGGCCGACCCCTAGCGTGGCTTTGCAGAAAATCACGGGTGTTTGCAGGATCGGAGACCCAATGCCGGGCACCGCACGCCTTGCCGTCGTCGGCACGTCCGGCTTCGCGTTCACCTATCTCCAGCGCGCGCGGTACCTGCACGAGGAGGGCCACGCGGAGTTCGTCGGCGCGTGTGACATCCGGGAACCGTCCGCGAAGGCGCTCGGCATGCTGCCGCGTGGCGCCGCCGTGCACCGCGACGTCGACACCCTGATGCGGGTCGCCAGGCCGGATGTCGTCGTGGTCGCGACACCGCCGCACGCACACCGGCCGGTCGCCGCCGCGGTGCTGGCCGCCGGTGGGGACCTGCTGATCGAGACGCCGCCGGTGCTCGACCTGGCAGGCTACGACGAGCTCACCGAGCTGTCCGCCAGGTTCGGCCGGACCTGCCAGACGGGGTTCCAGAGCTTCGGTTCCGCCGCGTTGCCGCTGCTTGCCGACGCGATCGCCCGGGGTGAGATCGGCGCGGTGACCGGGGTGGGCGCGGCGGGGGCTTGGGTCCGCACCGACGCGTACTACGCGCGCAATTCGTGGGCCGGCCGCCGCTGGCTCGACGGTGAAGCGGTGGTCGACGGCGCGTTGACGAATCCGTTCTCGCACGCCGTGGCCACCGCGCTGCTCGTGGCAGGCGTCGCCGAGCGCGACCCCTCGGACATCGCACTCGAGCTGTTCGGTACCCGCGACTTGGAAGCCGACGACACGGCGTGCCTGCGGCTCGAGTTCGACGGCGGCCCGGACATCGTCGTGGCCGCTTCGCTGTGCGCGGAACAGGATCACGAGCCGTACGTGGTCGTCCACGGAACCGAGGGCCGGGCGAAGTTCTGGTACAAGACGCACCGGCTGGAGATCAACGACATGCGGATCACCGCGGCGGAACCGACCGACCTGCTGCGCAACCTGCTCGACCACCGGGCGGACCCCGCGACGACCCCGTTGCTCGCGCCGCTGACCTCGACGAGGGCGTTCGCGTCGGTGGTGCAGGCCGTGCGCGACGCTCCGGAACCCGCGCCGATCCCGGACGGCTGGATCCGCTCGGTCGGCGATGGGCCGGGCCGTCATCCGGTGGTGCGCGGGATCGGCGAGGAGGTCGCCGTCGCGGCCGAACGGCTCGCCCTGTTCTCCGAGATCGGGGTGCCGTGGGCGAGCCCGGCCCGCTGGTGGCGTGGCGTGCACCGGACGCCCGTCAAGCCCTGACGCGGCCGGTCGTGTCCCGCACGACCAGCTCGGCGTCCAGCCGGATCACTCCACCGCGCGGTGGCTCATCGAGCCCGCACGCGAGGCGCCCGGCCGCGGCGCCCGCTTCCCGCAGTGGCAGGTGGACCGTGGTCAGCGGCGGGCAGGTGTCCTGGCAGCACTCGATGTCGTCGAAGCCCGCGACCGACAGCTGGGCCGGTACGGATCGGCCATCGGCCCGCGCGGCGGCGAGCGCGCCGGCGGCCATCAGGTCGTTGGCCGCGACGATCGCGGTGAGGTCCTTGTGCCGCAACAACATTTGCCCGGCATGCCAGCCGGATTCCCAGGTGAACTCCCCGCCGGTCACGAGCCGCGGGTCGTGCCCCGGCGCGGCGGAACGGAAGCCGGCCAGCCGTTCGGTGGTGGTGGAGCGCCGCGGTGGTCCCATGATGTAGCCGATCCGGCGGTGTCCTGCCGCGGTCAGGTGCTCGACCAGCCGTGTCGTCCCGCCCGCGTTGTCGAACGTGACCGCGGGCACGCTGGGAAGACCCGTGATCGGTGGGCGTCCACAAAGGACTACGCGGATGCCAGCCCGCAGCAGGCCCGCCAGCCGCTCGGTCAGCTCGGGCCGAGGTCCGTCGACCGCGCCGCCGACGAGTATCACGCCACCGGCTCCCAGTCGCCGCAGCTGATCGAGGTGCGTGAGCTCACCCATGGGGTCACCGCCGGTAGCGCAGATCAGGGCCAGCCTGCCTGCCGGGGACGCCTGATCCTGGACGCCGGCGACGACAGGGGCGAAGAACGGGTCGGCGAGGTCGCCGACGACCACGCCGATCACCTCGGAGGTGCCGCGCATGCGGGAACTCCCATCGTTTGCAGAAAATCCAGATGCATCTTCCACGGGTTACGCCAGCTGGTCAATATGGCCTCTGCTAGGCCTTTTGGCCGTTGACAGGCCGGGAGACGTCACCTTAGTGTTCCCGGCCATCGGCAGTGTTTTCTGAAAACCTGCAAAGCGCCGGGAATGATGGGTGGGAACCGGTATGAGCGCTCGGAGACCCAGTCGCCGGACGGTGATCGCGGCACTGGTGGTGTCATCGCTGCTGACAGCGTGCGGATCGGAACCGGGCGGTGGGGCCGGTGGCGACGTGACCATCTCCTTCGCCTGGTGGGGAAGCGACAACCGGGCGACGATCACCAAGAAGGTCGTCGAGCTCTTCGAACAACGCAACCCCGGTATCAAGGTGCAGACCACGTTCGCGGCGTACAACGCCTACTGGGACAAGGTCGCCACCCAGACCGCCGGCGGCAACCCGCCGGATGTCATGACCATGGACACCCGGTACCTGTCCGAGTACGGGGAACGTAAGGTGCTGCTGGATCTGGGCGCCGGCGCGGGCAAGCGGATCTCGCTCGCCGACGTCAACCCGGAGCTGGCCGCCACGGGCATGATCGGTGCCAAGCGGTTCGCTGTTCCCTGGGCGCAGAACGCGTCGTCGCTGGTGTACGACTCGGCGGCTTACGCCGCGACGGGTGTGGACATGAGCAAGCCGCTGACCTGGGAGCAGTTCCGAAACGCCGCGGAGAAGGTCAGCGCAGCGTCGGGCTTCTCGAGGCGAGGCGTGACCGACTTCGGCATCCTGGACAGCGCGCTGGAGATGTGGCTGCGCCAGCACGGGAAGGCCTTCTTCACCGACGACGGCAAACTCGGCTTCGGCGCGGACGACCTGCGTGAGTTCTGGAAGCTCGCGAACTCGTTCCGGGTCGGCAAAGCGAGTTCCGGGGCCGACGTCACGGCCTCGTACAACACCTCGCCGGAACAGGCGCCGTTCGGCAAGAAGCTCACCGCCGCCGAGTTCGCCTACGACGGCATCTACCCCAGCTACCAGAAGGTCTACGGCACGACGGAACTCAAGATCGCGCCGTATCCCAGCGACGTGGCAGGCAAGACCGGGCAGTACCGCCGACCGGCGATGTTCCTGTCCGTCTCGGCGAAGGGCAAGGCTCAGGAGGCGTCCGCGAAGCTGGTGGACTTCCTGATCAACGACCCGGAAGCGGGCAAGCTCCAGGGCACCGACCGCGGGCTTCCGCCGAACCTCAAGATCCGGGCCCAGCTGGCGGCCGAAGCCACCGGTCCCAACAAGGTGGTCTTCGACTACGAGACGGCGGTCGAACCACTGCTCGCGCCCGCACCGCCGGTTCCACCCAAGGGCGCCGCGGCGATCCAGAAACTCCTGCAGCGCACCTACGAGGAGATCGCCTTCGAGCGGCTCAGCGTCGACGAAGCGGTCAGCCGGTTCATGGCCGAAGCCCAGAAGGACCTGAACTGACCCATGACCGTCCTACGCACCCCGGCCAAGCCCGCTCCCGCGGCGCCGGCCCCGCGGAACCGCCGTCTCCGCGGGGCCGGTCGGCGCCGCGCGGATCATCAGCCACAGGCGTACGTCTTCCTCGCGCCGTGGATCATCGGCGCGATCGCGCTGACCGTCGGCCCGATGCTCGTCTCGCTCTACCTTTCGTTCACCGAGTACGACCTGTTCACCGAGCCACGCTGGGTCGGGCTCGGCAACTACGTCCACATGTTCACCGAAGACGACCGCTACCTGCAGTCGGTCAAGGTCACCTTGGTGTACGTGTTCGTCGCCGTCCCGCTGAAGATGCTGGTCTCACTGCTGATGGCGCTGGCGCTCAACACCCGGGTCGCGTCCAACGGCTTCTACCGCGCCGCTTTCTACGCGCCGTCGCTGCTCGGTGCCAGTGTCGCAGCGGCGCTGGTCTGGCGTGCGATGTTCAGCGAAGGCGGGTCTGTCAACAACGTGCTCGAAGGGCTTGGCTGGGACACGCCGAGCTGGGTGGACGACCCCGGCTACACCATCTGGTCGATCATCCTGCTCGCGGTCTGGCAGTTCGGCGCGCCGATGGTGATCTTCCTGGCAGGGCTCAAACAAGTGCCCCGCGAGCTGTACGAAGCGGCCGAAGTGGACGGCGCGGGCGTGCTGCGCAAGTTCTGGCATGTGACGCTGCCGATGCTCTCGCCGGTCATCTTCTTCAACCTGGTGCTGGAGGCCATCCATGCGTTCCAGGTGTTCACGCCCGCGTTCGTGATCGGCGGCGGGCGTGGCGGCCCGGCGGACTCGGCGCTGGTCTACACGCTGTACCTGTACCAAACCGGGTTCGAGGACTTCGAGATGGGCTACGCCTCCGCGATGGCGTGGGTGCTGCTCGCGGTGATCGCGATCGTGACCGCCGTCATCTTCCGCAGTGCGCGGCTTTGGGTGTTCTACGGGGACAAGTCGTGAGCGCCAAAGCCAAGACCGTCGCCTGGCACGCGGTGTGCCTGGCCGCCGTCGCGATCGTGCTGTATCCGTTGGTGTGGCTCGCGTTCGCCTCGGTGAAGCCGCCGTCGGAAGTCTTGTCCAGCATGAACCTGCTCCCGAGCCGGGTGGTGCTGGACGGCTACCGCCAGGGCTGGGAGGGCGCGGCGGGTATCGGCTTCAGCACCTTCTTCCTGAACTCGTTCATCGTCGCGTTCGCCTCGGTGCTGGCCAACATGTTCTCGTGCACGCTGGCGGCGTACGCGTTCGCCCGCCTGCGTTTCCGGCTCTCCAGGCCGCTGTTCGTGTTCATGATCGCGACCCTGATGCTGCCGCACCACGCGACGCTGATCCCGCAGTACGTGATCTTCCAGGAGGCCGGGCTCGTCAACACGTACGTGCCACTGATCCTGCCGAAGCTGCTGGCCACCGAGGCGTTCTTCGTGTTCCTGATCGTGCAGTTCATGCGGGGGATCCCGCGCGAGCTCGACGAAGCGGCCACCATCGACGGCTGCGGGGTCTACCGGACGTTCTGGCATGTGGTGCTGCCGCTGGCGAAACCGGCGCTGGTCACCACGTCGATCTTCACGTTCATCTGGACGTGGAACGACTTCTTCACGCAGATGGTGTACCTCAACGACGCGGAGAAGTTCACCGTCCCCTTGGGACTGCGCCTGTTCGTGGACACCAGCAGCCAGTCCAACTTCGGCGCGATGTTCGCGATGTCGGCGCTCGCGCTGGTGCCGATCGTGCTGTTCTTCCTGGCCTTCCAGCGGCTGCTCGTCGAAGGCGTCAACACCAGCGGATTGAAGGGGTGATCGTGATGTGGCGCGATCGGCTGACGGCGTTCGCCGACTGTCTCCAGCTCGGCATGCTGGTGTGCGTGGCTTCGCTCCCCGTGGTCACGGCCGCACCGGCGTTCGCGGCCGGCTGCCGGGTGGTGAGCCGATGGCGCGACGGTGACTCACCGCCGATGTTCGGGGTGTTCCGGGAAGAATTCCTGCGCAGGTTGCGCGGCGGAATCCCGTTCTCACTCGGCGTGGTGGCACTGGTGGTGGCGCTGAGCGTCGACATGGCGCTGCTCGGCGCCGGAATTCCCGGCGGGCGCCTGCTTTTGTTCGCGCTGCCGGTGTTGCTGGTCGTGTTGGCACTGGTGGCGCTGCGCACGTGTGCCGGTGTGGCTGTCCACAATGGATGGCTGCCCGCGTTGCGTGCCGCCGCGCGGATCGGCATGGACATTCGCGGGTCGGCGCTGCTCGGCGGTGCCGTGGTGACCGCCGGTGTGCTCGTGTGGATGCAGCCGCTGATGCTGATGCTGGTGGCAGGCCCGCTCACGCTCGCCGCTGTCGGGACCACGCGGTGACGCCGCCGAAGGTCGTCGTGTTCGGCACCTCCGGCTACGCGGAGGTCCACCTGCGACGAGCCCGTGCGCTGCACGACCGGGCCGAGATCGTCCTCGCCGGTGTCTGTGACGTGCGCGAACCCTCGGCAGAGGCCATCGGGATACTGCCGTCGGGCACCCTGGTCTTCACCGACGCCCAGCAACTGCTGGAGCGCGCCACTCCTGACATCGCGATCGTGGCGACCCCGCCGCACACGCACCTGATGGTCGCGCTCACGGCGCTCGCCGCCGGGTGCCACGTGCTGGTCGAGAAGCCGCCCGTGCTCGACCTCGACGCCTTCGCGCAGCTCGCGGGCTGTGCCGAGCGCGCCGGAGTGTCCTGTCAGGTCGGCTTCCAAAGCTTCGGCTCGCGAGCGTTGCCGACGCTGCGCGCGGCCATCGGCGATGGCGCGATCGGTGCGCTGACCGGGGTCGGCGCCGCCGGTGCGTGGATCCGCCGTGACGCCTACTACGGGCGAAACGCCTGGGCAGGCCGAAGGCAGCTGAACGGAGTGTCCGTTGTGGACGGTTCGTTGACGAACCCGTTCGCGCACGCCGTCGCCACCGCGATACTGGTGACGGGCCAGGCGAGCACACTGCCACGGGCGATCGAGGTCGAGCTGTACCACGCCCGCCAGATCGAGGCTGACGACACCGCCGCCGCCCGGCTGCTCTTCGACGGCGGGATCGAGGTCGTCGCCGCGGCCACGCTCTGCGCGGACGACGAGGTCGAGCCGTACGTGGTGGTGCACGGCACCCAGGGCAAGGCCAGGTGGTGGTACCGGACGAACATGCTGGAGATCAACGGACGGCCGGTGCCACTCGGCCTCCCGATCGGCCTGCTGCGCGATCTGGTCACGCACGTCAGGGACAAGACCCCGCTCGCGGCCCCGCTGGCGCACACGCGCGCGTTCACCGCGTTCGTGCAGGCCGTGCGTGACCATCCGGGACCGAAGTCCATCCCGCCCGCTTGGGTGGGCACCGCCGACGAGGGTACGGAACGCCGGTACGTGGTGGACCGGATCGCCGAGTCCGTGGAAACCGCGGCCGACGAGATGCTGCTCTACTCCGAGCTGGGTGTGCCATGGGCGTCGTGAACGAGGAGTTGCGGCTGGAGACCGGTCCCGGCGGCGTGCGGGTGAGCGCCGGTGCCGTCGAGCTCGCCGAGTACGTCGTCGAGCCGGACACTCCGCGGCCGGACTCACCCAAGCCCTATCTGCATCCATTGCGTACCACGGCGGGCGACGTCGTCACCGCGGTCCGGCCGCATGACCATCCCTGGCACAACGGCCTGCAGTTCACCGCGGCGAACCTGTCCGGCGAGAACTTCTGGGGCGGTCGGACCTACGTGCGCGGACAGGGATACACCGAGCTGGACAACAATGGTTCGATCCGGCACCTGCGGTGGCAGCGAACTCACTGTGCGAGCGGCCTCGCCGAGCTGCGGCACAGTCTGGTGTGGGAGACGCGCGCGGGGGAGTGCTGGCTGACCGAAGACCGGTCGATCGAACTGAGCGACGTCGACCTGTGTGACGGTTCTTGGTTGCTTACGTGGAAAACGAGTCTGTGTAACACAAGTGACCGCCTGCTCGAATGGGGCAGCCCGGCGACGGAAGGCAGGCCGACGGCGGGATACGGCGGCCTGTTCTGGCGTGGCCCGCGGTCATTCGTCGGCGGGACGGCGTTCTCGTCGACCGGAGTTCCCGGTGACAGCGCGATGGGCGGCCGTGCGCCGTGGCTCGCCTACACCGGACAGCACGACATCAGCCTTCGCCATTCCACGCTGGTCTTCGTCGACTGCCCGGCCAATGTCCGTCATCCGACACCCTGGTACGTCCGGACTGAACCGTTCCCCGTGGTCAGTTTCGCGACGACCTTCCACGAACCGTTGCCGCTCGAGCCCGGCGGCCGGATCGACCTCACCCACCACGCGATCGTCGCGGACGGTAGCTGGGAGCCCGAGCGGATCGAGAAGTACATCGCCACTCGCATCGCTGCCCGCTGGGGCTGAACCGAAGTCTCCGTTCGCGCGTCACGTTCGAACAAAGGAGAACAGCCGATGCTGGTCAAGCTACTCTCGACGGTCACCGCCGTCATGCTCTTGTCAGCAGGTCAAGCGAGTGCCGACTCCGGGCATCTCGGCAGGCAGACACTCGGCGCGCGCGACGGCTGGGCGGCCGCGACCACCGGCACGACCGGAGGTTCGCCGGCCACCCGCGACCACGTGTACACAGTGGACAATCGCGCCGAGCTCGTCGCGGCACTCGCCGACACCGAATCGAAGATCGTCTACGTTCGCGGCACGATCGAGGGCAACACCGACGACCTCGACCGCCCGCTTGGCTGCGACCAGTACGCGGACCCCGGCTACAGCCTGGCCGCGTACCTGGCCCAGTATGACCCGGCCACCTGGGGCAGGACCGATCCAGCCGGACCGCTCGAGGAAGCCCGCGCGAGATCGCAGGCCAATCAGGCGAAGCGGGTGGTGGTACCCGTCAAGTCGAACACCACGATCGTCGGCCTCGGTGACGATGCGACGATGCTCGGCCTGACGCTCCGAGTGTCGGGTGCGGACAACGTGATCATCCGCAACCTGCGGTTCGAGGACGCCTACGACTGCTTTCCGCAATGGGACCCGACAGACGGCGACACCGGCAACTGGAACTCCGAGTACGACAACCTGGTGCTGACCGGTGCCACGCACGTCTGGGTCGACGGCTGCGAGTTCAGCGACGGCGGCAACACCTCGCAGCCTGTCTACTTCGGACGTAAGTACGAGGTGCACGACGGGCTGCTCGACGTGGTCAACGGTTCCGACCTGGTCACGTTGTCCTACAACAACTTCCACGACCACGACAAGTCGATCCTGATCGGCAACACCGACCGCCCGACCTACGACGTGGGGAAGCTGCGCGTCACGATGCACCACAACCTCTTCGAGAACCTCGGCTCACGTGTGCCTCGCGTCCGCTATGGGCAGGTTCACGTGTATAACAACCTATATGTCGTGCCTTTCACGAATTCGTACGAATACTCATGGGGAATCGGCATCGAATCGAAGATTTATGCCGAGAATAACTTCTTTCAGGTCGGTCGTGGTGTCATGCCCGGAACGTTCGCGAAATGGTGGAAAGGCACGGCACTGCACGCCACGGGCACGTTGATGAACTGGCGTCCGGTGGACGTGGTCGCGGAGCACAATGCTGTTTATGACCCTGACCTGGGTGTCGATGTCGGCTGGACGCCCACTCTCGCGCCGCGGGTGTACCCGACCGCGCTCGTCCCGCTGCGGGTCCGCGTGCATGCGGGCGTCGGCCGGAATCGCTGATCCGCGCTATTCGGAATTTGATACGCAGGGGCCGGATCTCGTCGTCGGCCGAGTAGCCTACCCGCCGGGTGTCAGAATGGACCCCAAGGAATGAATAGGGTGTGATAATGACGAGTACTGCTCTGTTGCGACGTCGTGTCAAGCTGACCGTGCCGCTGATGCTTGCCATCGTATTCGGCTCGTCGGTGGTCGTCACGGCTCCCGCGGCGGACGCCGTGACCGGACGTCGAGTCTGCTTCTACGGCGAGAACATCACCGGAGAAAATGTTCGCACGATTGTCGCGCGCAAGGATGGTGCGAATGCGTACACCAACCCCAAAGTCAAGCGCGCGGTCGGCGTGAACTACACCAAGAACAAGAAGTGTCCTCTGATTACCGATCAGGTGAAGAAGAACAGCTTTGCGCGGACCTTCCAGGGCCCTCCTCGTGCCGAGGTGAGCGCGCTGGACTGCGGCAAGTGGCTCGCTGAGATCGGCGCGAGTGGCAAGCTGCACGTTCCCAGGGGTGACAGGATGCTCTTCGAATTCGCATCCGGTACGCACCCGGGCGACGTGTGCACCGGGATGCGGAAGGACATCTTCTACGAGTTCAACGTCATCATCGAGACCTTACCCAACATGGTGCCCGCGGTGAACGACTTCACCGTCCAGGGCCTGTCGACGATGACCGTCCAGGACATGACCTGAGCCACTCGTGGGGTGTCGCGACCCCGAAGCCGAGTTGAGTGAGGGCCTCCCTGACCCAACTCGGTTTCAATGCTGGGTAGTTAACGCACAAAAGCCACTTTTGTGGCGGTGAGCGACACATAGGCCGCGTTCGTACCGTCCGGGACGCCCGGAAACGCGTGTGAATACGACACTAAGGGGCAAAACGGTCGCATGTGGTCCTTTGTGGATGGTTGATTGAGGTGTTTCGGCGTGGCCAGACACCTGGTCGCGCCGAACACCGGCACTGGGGAAGCAAGTGAATTCACGCTTGTCCCCGACGCGGCGTTCGAGTTTCCCTCAATAGTCGTCCGCGACACCTGCGGTCCTTGACGGTGGGAAAGCGCTTTCCTAGGCTGGGACACGATCAGCGAAGACGAGGACCGCGCCGGGCGAAGTTCCCGACGCGCACGGTTCCCGTACCTCCTGCGCAGGCGACCCGGTCGGTCGACGTAACCGGGTGCGCTTGGCGGCAGGCCTGCTCGTCGACCACTTGGGAGAAAACCGATGAGAACGAAACTCGCCGTCACCGCTGCCGGCGCCGCACTGACCGCCGGACTTGTCGTCACACCGGCCACGGCGATGGCCGCTCCGGTTCGCTACGAGACTGAGACCTCGCCTGCCGTCTGCACGGGCACCATCGACACGAACTGGCCCGGTTACTCCGGTTCCGGTTTCTGCAACGGAAACAACGCGACTGGCGCCTACGCCCAGTTCACCGTCAGCGTGTCTTCCGCGGGCAATGCGACGCTCGCGATGAGGTACGCCAATGGCACCTCGAGCGGTCGGTCCGCTGACATTCTCGTCAACGGCACGAAGGTGCACTCCGTCGTGTTCGGTGCGACGGGCGCATGGTCCACTTGGGCGACGAAGTCACTGACGGTTCCGCTGCCGGCGGGCAGTGCTGCGATCCGGATCAGCCCGACCGATTCGGGTGGCCTGCCCAACCTCGACTACCTCGACCTCGAGACGGGCGAGGTGCCGTCGGCCAACGCGCTGTACGTGGCACCGAACGGCAAGGACGGCGCGAGCGGGACACCGGCGGACCCGACGACACTGACTTCGGCGATCACCCGGATACCGGCCGGTGGAACGATTTACCTGCGCGGCGGAACCTACAACCACACGCAGACGGTCACCATCGCGACCGGCAACAACGGCACGGCGAGCGCCCGTAAGCGGCTGGCCGCCTATCAAGGTGAGACCCCGGTGCTGAACTTCTCGGCCATGACCGAAGATCCCGCGAACCGCGGACTTGCCGTGAACGGATCGTTCTGGCACATCTATGGCATCGTCGTCCAGCGCGCCGGTGACAACGGAATCTTCGTCGGTGGCAGCAACAACATCTTCGAGCGTACGGTCACCCGGTTCAACCGCGACTCGGGGCTGCAGATTTCGCGGGCACTGTCCAGCACCCCGAAAGACCAGTGGCCGGCCAACAACCTCGTGCTGAGCTCGGAATCGCACGACAACGCCGACTCGGACGGCGAGGACGCCGACGGTTTCGCCGCGAAGCTCACCGTGGGCACGGGCAACGTGTTCCGCTACACCGTCTCCCACAACAACATCGACGATGGCTGGGACCTCTACACCAAGACGGAAACCGGTCCCATCGGCGCGGTGACCATCGAGGATTCGCTGTCCTACAAGAACGGCACGCTCACCGACGGTTCGCAGGCAGGGAACGGCGACCGCAACGGCTACAAACTCGGCGGTGAGGACATCGGGGTCGACCACCTCATCCGGCGGAACATCGCCTACGACAACGGGAAGCACGGGTTCACCTACAACCGCAACCTCGGCACCATGTCGGTGTCGGGCAACGTGGCGATCGACAACGATCAGCGCAACTTCTCGTTCGACGGCGGCACTTCGGTGTTCCGGAACAACGTCTCGTGTCGCGGCGGCAGCGGATCGAACGACAAGGTCGTCGGGGACGCCGACGGCTCGAACCAGTTCTGGACCGGCACGAACGGTTCGCGCTGCGCCGGCTATTCCGGGGCACTGAAGTGGTCCTTCGCCGCGGACGGCCGCCTCGTGGTCAGCTTTGGCGGCTGACGATCCGGTCGGGTCGTGTGCGGCACTCGCAGCCGGAGGAACGGTTCGCCGTTGGCGTCACCCGCCGGGTCCCCGATCAGCGCCGAGAACTCGTCCGTGCTGACGAGCAGGCGCCCGGGGGTGGCGTTCACGGCGGCCCGGAATGGCCCGTCGGCCGGCGGGCCGTAGCGCACGGCGAACACGGCGACCTCCGGCGGCGTGCCGGGCAGCGGATCGGCGAGCAGCCGGTTGGTCTCCGTCACCCGCTGCCAGCCGCTGTCGGGATTTCCGTAGCCGCGCGGGTCGTCGGCCAGGGAGAACGCCATTTCCTCTTGGGTGAGGCCCGTGGTGAAGTGGGTGGCGCCAGGCGCCGGGTTGATCACCCGCATACCAGAGCCGGAGCTGATCAGGAGGCTCCCGGCGAGCAGCGCTCCGCCGGTGTCCAGAGCCGCGTACGGGACGTCCAAATCGAACGGCATGCCCGAGGGGGCCGCCACGGTCCGGATTCTGCGCTGCCGCTCCCCGTCGGCTTCGGCATAGGGGAGCCCGGCCAGCAGGCTCAGCCGCGCGTCGGCGGGGAGCGCGGCGCGGGGGACCACGGTGACCAAGGTGATCCGCTGCCCGTCGCAGACGGCGAGTTGCTGGACGCTGAGCATCGACTGTTCCCTGGTGACGACCGCTTTCGTCACCAGCTTGGCGACGAGACCGCCTGCCCGTGCGTCACGGGTGCGGGTAGGGCCGAGCGGCCGGGTGAGGAGCAGTGATGTGCCGTCGGCGTACTCGAGCAGTGGCCCGATGCCGTGCTGGCGATCGGCGACGGACTCGATGACCGCCGTGCCGGCTGCGTCGATCAGATACGGCGTGAAGGCACTCGTGAAGGAGATCGACGCGCTCGTGCCACGCAAGGAATGCGTGGTGATGACGGGCTTTTCGTCGCCACGAAACCACTCGGTGTCGTCTTGGCACAGCCAGACGGTGGTGAAGGCGAAGTGGCCGCTGGGCGCGCCGGTGGCCGCGGCAGGGTAGTACGTGACCCGCCGATCGCCGAGGTAGCGGCCGAGGTCGGCTTGGATCCGGCCGCTGAAGTAGCGCAGGCCCAGCATGCCTTCGGCGCCGACGTGCTGCTCGCTGTAGCGGGGGCCGCCGTAGTCGAAGCCGCGGGCGGACAGCCTGCACTCGAGGTGGCGGGCGATCTCGATGCCGTCTTCGAGAAAGAGCCGATCTCCGGTGACCCGGTGAGCTTGGGCCAGGAAGGACAGCGAGATCGGAAGGTAGTTCTGGTCGTGCCCGCCGCCGTGCTCCACCGGGAGCGCGAATCCACGGTCGAAGACGCGGGCGGGCCGGATCACGTCGGTGTACCAGCGCATCGCGGCCGCGCTGAGGTCGCGGCCTTCCCTGGTGCGGGACAGCGCGCACAGGCGATCGCCGAGCATCAGGCCCGCGGCGACGGCGCCGATCGCCTGGTTGGCCGTCTGCTGGGGGTTGAACAGACTGGCTTCGGTGAGCCAGTGCCAGTACCCGACCGCGACCTTGGTCAGCTCGGCGTACTGGACCGTGGTGAGCAGGCCACGGCCGAGTTCGAGAACGTTGACCGCGTGCAGGAGCGCCCAGACCGTGCTTGGCCAGTCGCCGAAAGGATGCTCGCCTTCGCCAGGCAGGTAGCGGGCGTAGGGCAGTCCACTGTGGCGGAGCCGGAGGAACGGTTCGCCGGGGTTGTCGGTACGGAAGACCCGATGGCGCAGAAAGAAATCCAGCCCTCGGCGGACGGAGTCCGGCTCGACGCGCTCGGGTTCGCGGTGCCACGCCAGGCACAGCAGCGAGACGACACCGAGTCCCATGTCGCCGATGTCGTCGTCGGCACCCGGGTCTTCGAAGTTGCCGTCCGGCTGCTGATGGGTGAGCGCCGTGCGCGCCGCTTCGGCGAGCATCTTGTCGAGCCGCTCGTGGTCGTCAGGGATTTCGTGCAGGCAGGCGTGCTGGCTTGGCAGGAAGACCTCGGAGTCCACGGTGGCGAGCAGATGGGTCTTCGTGTCACCGATGTCCAGTCCGACCGGTGCGCCGAAGTTCTGTGCCGTCAAGGAGTTCCTCTCGGGGACATAGGGCGGACACGCGGCTGGGACCCGCAATTCCATTGGCCAGTAAACAAACCGAGCGGTCTTGTTGTCAATGGTAGTGGATCAAGCCGGGTGAACTCGTCCATCGACTGTCGAAATCGTCGAATACATTGACACTGTTTCGGCGTCTCCCTACAGTCCGGCGAAAGCGTTTCCACTTTCCCTGGGACGGAAATCTCCGGAACCGCGCGACACCGACGTCCCAGGAGCGCCGATGCGAGAAACTCGGAAGCCGAAGCGTGAGAACAGGGTCGCTTATGCGTTCCTCACGCCGTGGCTTCTCGGCCTCTTCGGCTTCGTGCTTGTCCCGATGGGCTATTCGCTCTATCTGTCGCTGACGAAGTTCGACCTGCTCAGCGCCCCTCGCTGGATCGGTTTCGCCAACTACCTCGCGATGCTGGGCGACGAGAAGTTCCTGCAGTCGGTCAAGGTCACGCTGCAGTACGTCGTGTTCTCGGTGCCGTTGAAGCTCGCGGCCGCGCTACTCGTCGCGGTCGCGCTGAACCGCGGGCTGCGCGCGCTCGGCTTCTACCGGTCGGTGTTCTACCTGCCATCGCTGCTCGGCGCCAGCGTCGCGGTTTCGGTGATGTGGCGGCAAATCTTCTCCCAGCAGGGCCTGCTCAACCAGGTGCTCGGCTGGTTCGGCGTTCGCGGCGCCGACTGGATCGGTGACCCGCGGTTCGCGCTCTGGACACTGATCCTGCTTTCGGCATGGCAGTTCGGCACGCCGATGCTCATCTTCCTCGCCGGGCTCAAGCAGATCCCGAAGGAGCTGTACGAGGCGGCCGAGCTGGACGGCGCAGGCCGGATACGGATGTTCTTTCGGATCACCGTCCCGATGCTGTCGCCGGTGATCTTCTTCAACGTGGTGCTGGAGACGATCAACGCCTTCCAGACGTTCACCCCGGCCTACGTGGTCAGCGGTGGTTCCGGTGGGCCGATCGACTCGACCATGCTCTACACGCTTTACCTGTACCGGAAGGGCTTCACGAGCCTCCAAATGGGATACGCGTCCGCCATGGCCTGGGTGCTGTTCGCGGTGATCGGCGTGTTCACGGCGGTGTACTTCGCGTTGTCGCGACGCTGGGTCACCTATGCCGAATGACCCACGAAAGGAGCGAGATGTCGCGCAACCACTGGCGGGCGCACGTGTTGCTGCTCGGCTGTGTCGTCGTGATGATCTATCCGCTGGTGTGGCTGGTCGGTGCGTCGTTCAAGCCGGAGAACCAGATCTTCAGCACACTGAACCCGTTCCCGTGGGGCTTCACGGTGGACAACTACGTGGGCGGCTGGACGGCGACCGGCACGTCGTTCACGGTCTACCTGGCCAATTCCGCGACGATCGCGGTCTGCGTCGTCGTGGGCAACGTCGTATCGTGCTCACTCGCCGCCTATGCCTTCGCGCGACTGGACTTCACGCTGCGGAGGGTGTGGTTCGGGCTGATGCTGGGCACGCTGATGCTCCCGTTCCAGGCCACGATGATCCCGCAGTACACGATCTTCTACAAGCTGAACTGGGTGAACACCTTCCTGCCGCTGGTGGTGCCCCAGCTGCTCGCGTTCGATTCGTTCTTCATCTTCCTGCTCGTGCAGTTCATCAGGGGCATTCCCCGCCAGCTGGACGAAGCGGCGGCGATCGACGGCGCCGGTCACGCGCGCGTCTTCCGCTCCGTCATCCTGCCGCTGCTGCGCCCGGCGCTGCTCACGACCGCGGTCCTCACGTTCATCTGGACCTTCAACGACTTTCTGCGTCAGTTGGTCTACCTCTCCGACAAGACCCGGTACACCGTCCCCTTGGGACTGAACTCGTTCATCGACCGGGCGAGCGGGTCCAGCTACGGCGGCATGCTCGCGATGTCGGTCGTGACACTCGTGCCAACCGTCCTCGTGTTCCTGGTGTGCCAGAAGCGGCTGGTCGAGGGCGTGGCGAACACCGGGATCAAAGGCTGATTAGTCTCTTTCGCAGAAAGTGAGCCATTCATGTCCCACCAGTTTTCCAGGAGGGGATTCCTCGGGATCGCCGCCGTCACGCTCGCGGGTTGCGGGTTCGCGCCTCCTGAAGACGCGAGCAAGTCGCTGACCTTTCGCTGGTGGGGCGGCAACGCTCGTAACGAGGCCTACCAGAACGCGGTGAAGATCTTCACCCAGAAGACCGGGATCGCCGTCACCACACAGTATTCGGGCTACGACGGCTACTTCGACAAGCTGAACACCGAGTTCGCGGGCGGCAACCCGCCGGATCTGTTCCAGATGGACACCGCGCTCGTGAGCACCTATGCCGGGCGTGGCGTGCTGACCGACCTGGGGACCCATGTGCCCACGACGATCGGCCTCGACACGCTCTATCCGGCCGTGCGGTCGGCAGGCGTGGTCAAGGGCAAGACCTACGGCGTGCCGTCCGGTTCGGGCTTCGCCCCGGTGATCTACGACAAGACGGTACTCGACCAGCTTCAGATCCCCGTGCCGTCCGACGACTGGACGTGGGCCCAGTTCGGTGAGATCGCCGGTCAGATCGCGAAGGCATGGGGTCCCGACCACTTCGGCGCGGTGGACGCGTCAAAGGACGACTCCGGCGCGCTCCAGCCCTGGCTGCGCCAGCGCGGCAAGGATCTTTACACCGCCGACCAGGCGCTGGGCTTCGGACCGGACGAGCTGACCGAGTGGTTCACCTTCTGGGACGGCCTGCGTAAGTCCGGCGCGGTCTGCCCGCCGACCTTGCTGGCCAACGTCGACGCCGCGACCGGAAACCATCCGCTGATCGCGGGCCAGGTCGCGCTGACCACCGGCTGGGGCCTGGCGCAGATGCAGCCACTGACCCAGCACAACCTCAAGGTGGTCGTGGCGCCGCGCGGGGCCGACGGCAAGAGCGGGCAGGCGCTCAGCGGTGGTGTGCTGTTGAGCATCCCGGTCAAGAGCCGGAACCCGGCGAGCGCGGCTAAGCTGATCGACTTCTTCCTCAACGACGTCGACGCGATCAAGACCATGGGGCTGCAGCGCGGGCTTCCGCCGTCGGAAAAGGCCAGGAAGACGCTCGCGCCCTCGATCACGGCGAGCGAGAACGCGGACGTGGATTACGGCCAGTACGTGGCCGCGCAGGTCGCCAAGGACGCATTGCCCGCCGCACCGGCCGCGCCACCTGGCTACGGCGACGTGAAGACGGCGCTCGAGTCCGCGGCCAAGCAGATCGCTTTCGGCAAGGTGTCGATCAGCGCGGGCGTGACCCAGTTCTTCAGCGAGGCGAAAACCGCCCTCACCGAAGCGAAGTAGCCGCCAGCGAGCGCATCCGAGGCCAGTCCCGGCGGACGGAGGTCGTGAGTGTTTGGGGGCGGGGGGGGGAGAGGGCCAGACCCCCGCCCCCACCCCCCGGCAGGATGGAGGGGCGGGGGCGCGGCCCCCGGCGGGTGGTGGGTTGTTTGGGTGGGGTGCCCCCCCCCCCCCCCCCCCACAAAACCCCACGACCCCTGCGGCTAGATCTTGCCGGTGCCGGCGCCGCCGCTCACGGTGGACTTCACCGAGGAGGCGGAGTCCATGGTGTATGAGTACGGGATGCTCTTCACACTGCCGCCGGCGGCACCGGCGCCGGAGTTGACGAACTGGTTGCTGCGTGCGACCAGGTTCGCGGCCGGCGAGTCGCCCTCGCCGCGGTGGAACGGGTCCTTGGTGTTCTCGAAGTAGTTGCCCTCCACGAGGACGCCCGCTTCCTTGGTGGACGCGACGCCGTAGCCGCTGACGCTCGCGTAGTAGTTGTTGTAGACGTGGACGGGGTTGCCGAACCGCACCCGCGGGTGGCGCTGGTTCGTGCCCGCGAACCAGTTGTGGTGGTACGTCACGCGCAGTTTGCCGCGGTCCTCACCACCGTTGTCGTCGCTGTGCCCGAGCAGCATTGTCTTGTTGTGCGAGAAGAACTTGTTCCACGACACCGTGACGTAGTCCGACGCGCGCTTGATGTCGACCGCGCCGTCGTAGCCGTTCGAGAAGGTGTTGTGATCGATCCAGACCCTGGTCGAGTATTGGACGTTGATCCCGTCGTCCGACCAGTTCTTGAAGTTCAGGTTCCGGATGATGACGTTGGACGACTCGCTGATGTTCAAGCCGCCGCCGGTGATCGTCGCGCCCGAGCCGACGCCGATCACCGTCTTGTTGGACGTGACCTTCTGCATGCCGGAAAGGGAGATCGACCCGGAAACCTTGATGACGGCGGGTCCGGCGGCTTTCATCGCCGAGATCAGCGCCGAGGACGTGGTGACCGTGGTCGGGGCCGCGCCGCCGCCGCCGGTGGTCCCGCCGCCCTGGGTGGCCCAGCCGGTCAAGGCGAACGAGGCAGCGGACGCAGGTTGGACCGTGACCGCCGCGCAGGTCAGTAGGACCGCGGACAGAACGGTCGTGCGGAATGTCTTCGTTGACATAGGTGATCCTCCCGTCGAGCGGGGGTAAGGACGCCCGCTCCACGACTTCAGGGGACTGGGGTCGGAAGAGAATCCGAGCGGAGCGGGAAAGCGCTTTCCCGATCTGACGGTAGGTAGGCTCGACTTTGGTGTCAAGCGCCGACGCTGAATTGTCTGCCGACGTTAGTCGCTTTCCAAGCCGCACACCGGATGTCATGCTGGCCTGGCGAACGGCGCGGGTACGACGGCAATTGTGTCGAAACGCTTCGATTAAGCGACCGGTCCAGGGAGGACGCTGATGTCCAAATTGCGCGGGGTCTTGCTGGTACTCGCGACCGCGGTGAGCGGCTTGACAGGCGGTCAGGCCGACGCGGCCACCGGGGACGGCTCCGTCACCGACGCCAACATCAGTTACGTCGGCCGGTGGACGAACAGTTCGGCGCAGGCCGTGCCGAACTGGGCGGGCGCCTACCTGGCGACGAAGTTCACCGGCACGACGGTCAAGATCAAGGCGAGGGACGCGGTGAACTTCTACGCCAGCGTCGATGGCAAGCCGGATGTCTTCTACGCCGGTGTGCGCGGGACGGTGAATCTCACGCCGACCCCGCTGGCGTCCGGCACGCATTCGGTGCGCATCTCCTATCGTTCGGGCGATACGGTCTTCCTCGGTCTGGTACTGGATTCCGGTGCGAAGACCGTCAGCCCCCAGCTCTCGCCGAAGGTGATCGAGTTCGTGGGTGACTCGATCACCTTCGGCGCGTTGACGGACAAGCAGGCGTTGAACGCCTACGGCTGGGTGCTCGGCGAACGGCTCGGCGTCAAGCACACGCAGATCGCGCGCTCCGGCTACTGCCTGGTGGCGCAAAGCGGCTGTGTCGGGCAGGGCGGTCAGTTCTTCAAGGTGTCCAGCACGGGCACGGCGGACTGGGATTTCTCGCGCTACCAGGCGAGCGCGGTGGTGATCAACCTGGGCACCAACGACGCGGGCCGAGGTGTCACCGCGGCGAATTTCCAGTCCGCGTACACGACTTTCCTGCGTGCCGTCCGCACGACGTACCCGAACGCGGTGATCTTCGCGATGCAGACGTTCAAGAAGCGCTACGTCGCTGAGACTCAAGCCGCCGTGAAGGCGTTGAACGACAGCAAAGTCCGCTACCTCAACACCGACGGCTGGCTGACGGCGGGCGCCGACTATGAAGACACGGACGGTCATCCCAGTGAGGCAGGCCACGTGAAGGTCGCCGACCGGCTCGCGTCGATCATCCGGTCCGCCATCGGCCTCTAGGAGCGCTCATGTCGATCAGCACGACACCCCGCCTGTTCGCGATGACCATGATCGCGGTGGTGGCCTTCACCGGCACGCCGCAGCTCGCCGCGGCCGCGACCGGTGACGGATCGCCCGCCGACTCGAACATCAAGTACTTCGGCCGCTGGGACACCCGCTCGTCGAGCGCGTACGTATCGGAGTGGGCCGGCGCCTACGTGCTGATCGGGTTCACCGGCACCAAGGTGAAACTGAAGCAGCGCAACGCCATCGACTTCTTCGCCAGCGTCGATGGCGGTCCTGACGTGTCCTACAAGAACGTCAGCGGCACGGTCGACCTGACGCCGGCACCACTGCCCTCGGGCACACACACGGTGCGGGTGTCCTATCGTCCGGTCGCGGGTTCGTACCACGGCGACGCGGTCTTCCGCGGGGTCGCCCTCGATGCCGGCGCGCGGACGGTGGCGCCCAAGATGCCGTCGCGGATCATCGAGTTCGTCGGCGACTCGATCACCGTCGGCCAGCTTTCGTCCAAACAGGCCCTCACCGCCTACGGCTGGCTGGTCGGCGAGCGGCTCGGCGCCGGCCACACGCAGATCGCGGTCGGCGGAGCCTGCCTCTATCCCGCGGCCGACGGCTGCATCGGGATGAGCAGCCGGTTCCTGAAGACCGGCCTCGCCGCGGACGCGCCGAACTGGAACTTCTCGAAGTACCAGGCCAACGCGGTGGTCATCAACCTCGGTACGAACGACGTCGGCCACAGCGTCACCTCGGCGCAGTTCCGCGACGCCTACGTCACGTTGCTGCACAACGCCCGCGCGAAATATCCCAGCGCGACCATCTACGCTCTGCAGAATTTCCGCAAGCGGTACGTCACGGAGACCCAGGCCGCGGTCAAATCCGTGACCGACGCCGGTGACGCGAAGGTGCGCTACCTCAACACCGACGGGTGGATCAACGAAGCCACCGACACCGTGGACAAGGTCCATCCGAACGATGCCGGTCACCGCAAGATCGCCGACCGGCTCGCCCCGCTACTCGGCTGATCGGAGAGACACATGCGTACCTTCGCCGTCGCTGTCACCAGCCTGCTCATCGTCGTTCTGGCGCCGTCCGCCGGTGTCGCCGCCCAGCAGGTGCCGGACAAACTCGGGCGTGGGGTCATCAACGTCCATGCCGCCGACGGGAACCGGGTGAGCTGGCGGCTTCTCGTGGACGACCCGCCCGGCGTGAAGTTCACCGTCTACCGGGACGGCGTCCGGCTGGCCGAGGTGAGCGGGCCGACGAGCTATCACGACAAGGGCGCTCCGGCGGACGCGCGCTACACCGTGCGTTCGGTGGTGGACGGCGTCGAGCGGATGGCGGCGGCGTCAGAGGAGTCGCTGAGCTTCGCCGCCGGTGCCGAGGCGAGTACCCGTGATGTGCCCTTGCAGATACCGCCGGGCGGAACGACGCCGTCGGGGGAGAGCTACAGCTACGCCGCCAATGACGCGAGCGTCGGCGACCTCGACGGTGACGGGCAGTACGAGATCGTCCTCAAGTGGAACCCCAGCAACGCCAAGGACAATTCGCAGTCCGGGTACACGGGCAACCAGATCATTGACGCCTACCGGCTCAACGGCACCCGGCTGTGGCGGATCGACCTCGGCCGCAACATCCGGTCCGGCGCGCACTACACCCAGTTCCAGGTGTTCGACTACGACGGTGACGGGAAGGCCGAGGTGGTCATGAAGACCGCGGACGGCACCCGATCGGGCACCGGCCAGGTGATCGGCAACGCGAACGCCGACCACCGCAACTCGAGCGGCTACATCCTCACCGGGCCGGAGTTCCTGACCGTGTTCCGTGGCACCGACGGCGCGGCACTCGCCACCGCCGACTACGACCCGCCGCGTGGCACGGTGTCATCGTGGGGTGACAACTACGGCAACCGGGTGGACCGGTTCCTCGCCGCGACGGCCTATGTGGACGGTTCCCGCCCCAGTATCATCATGGCGCGCGGCTATTACACCCGCGCGGTGATCGCCGCGTGGGACTTCCGCGGCGGGCGGCTCACGAAGCGCTGGACCTACGACACCGGCAACAGCAACGTCGGCGCGTACGGGCAGGGCAACCACAACCTGTCCGTGGCCGATGTGGACGGTGACGGCCGCGACGAGATCGTCTACGGCTCGGCGACGATCAACGACAACGGCTCGCTGATGTACCGGACGGGCTTCGGTCACGGTGACGCACTGCATGTCGGGGACCTGGTGCCGGCACGACCGGGCCTGGAGGTGTTCACCGTGCACGAGTCCACCAGCGCCCCGTCCATGGACGTGCACGACGCCCGGACCGGCCAGGTCCTCTATCGGGCGCCGTCCTGCGGTTGTGACACCGGCCGCGGTGTCGCGGCCGACATCTGGTCCGGCAATCCGGGAGCGGAGATCTGGTCGTCCACCGACGGCGGGCTGCGCAGCGCGGCCACCGGCGCTCAGGTGTCCGCCCGCAAGCCGGGCTCGATGAACTTCGTGCTCTGGTGGGACGGTGACGCGCAGCGTGAGCTGTTGGACGGCACGGCCATCAGCAAGTACGGCACCGGCGGCGACACACGGCTGCTGACCGCGTCGGGTGTGCACTCCAACAACGGAACGAAGGCGACCCCCTCGCTGTCCGCCGACATTCTCGGGGACTGGCGCGAGGAGGTCATCTGGCCGACGACGGACAACCGGGCGCTCCGGATCTACTCCACGACGGACCCGACCGGTATCTCCCGGCCTTCGCTGATGCAGGATCGCCAGTACCGCGTCGCGGTCGCCTGGCAGAACACGGCGTACAACCAGCCGCCACACCCCGGCTTTGCCATGTGAACGGTTCAGCGAGGTGCGCGGCAGGACCGATCAGGAAGGCTGTCGGCAGACGGGCGACATGGCGCCGACGCTAGTTTTGACGGCAGGTCACGATGGCCACGGCTTGCCAGCCTGCCCCTTCGAAAACCTGGTGGAACGCGACCTCGGAACGGACGTAGCTGCCGTTCTTGGCGACGCACTGGGCGATGAGTGCGGGGATCTCGTTCCCGGCCGCAGCCTGCGCGTCGCCCAGATCGGGTGCCTGATGGGTGCCGCCGCGGATTTTCCACTCGCTTACCGGAGTAGCAGCCGAGGCGGTGGCGGCACCGCAGAGTACAGCGGCGGTGGCGAGTACGCCCGCTACGACGGTGCGGACCAGCGTTGTCACATCAGCCATGGTGCAAATCCCTTGCTCGTTCTTGCTGGAGGAAGTTTCGACCTGAGCAAAGTATGCACAGGAAAAGAGGACCGGCGCTCGCGGCGACCAGCGGCGCGGGGGAAACCCTCACAAAGCCGGATTCCATGGTTCGCGGATGATTTCCCTCGCATGTCGGAAACCTGGCCCGGTTATCTCATGGCTGCGTCATCGTTGAAGTTTCAAACGTCCAACTCCTAGCAGGTCATCGGCGACCGGCTGTTCTTCGGCTCCCGAATGACTCCAGTGAGGACTACACAGCGATGGCCATCTACTTCGTGCGTCATGGTGAATCCGTGGCGAATGAGCAGAATCTGTTCGCCGGTACGCAGAACACGCCGTTGACGGAACTCGGTGTGCGGCAGGCGCACCAAGCCGGGAAACGCGTCGCGGCGCTGGGGGTACGGTTCGACGAGGTCCATGTGTCCACTCTGGACCGGGCCGGTGACACGGCGGCGATCATCGCGGGGGAGCTGGCCACCCGGCCGGGTGAGACCGTGGTCTCGGGGGAGCTGGTGGAGCGTGATTTCGGGGTGTTCACCGCGCGGAACAAGAGCCTGATCAAGAAGAGTGTCGGGTTCCGGGCTTACACCGAGTATTTCCACAGTCATACCGGCTGCCCTCCCGGTGGGGAGAGCTGGGCGCGGATGTATGAGCGGGTGCGCGACTATTACGAGTCCGTGCTGCGTCCGCTGTCCGAGGCCGGCCACAATGTGCTGGTCGTGACCCACAAGTATGTGGTGGAGATGTTCGCGCTCGTGGTGTCGGGGATGCCGCCGGAGAAGTATCGCGACCTGAAGATTCCCAACGCCAGGCCGTTGTCGGAGGCGGATCTGCGGCGGATCTGCGCTGCTCCGGCGGCGTCGGCGGCGGTGCACGATTTCGGTGAGATCGTGGAGATCCGGCTGCCGGTGCTCGTCGCGGGTTCGGCCGTGTTCGGTGTGCTCGCCCAGCTCACGCTGCGGGTACCGGTGCCGCCGGTGGTGTTCTCCGTGGTGCTGACCGCGCTGCTGGCGGTCAGCACGTTCTTCGGCATGCTCCGGGTGCATTCCGGGGTCGCGCGGGGACTCGGGCACAGCCTGCGGGTGATGCTGCCGCTGACGCTCGTCCGGCTCATCGCGGGACTGGCCCTGATCTGGAGCAGCGCCAGTGTGCCGCTGGTGCTGCTGGGACTGTTCCTGCTGCTGCCGCCGGCGCTGCTCACCCCGGCCTTGTCGCTGCTGTGGGACGGCGACTACTTCACCTGCGTCCGGCAGGCGATCGCCGCGTCGGTGGTGCTCCCGGTGGTTCTGCTGGCGGCGGCGTGGTGGCTACCTGACCGGTTCGGCGCGGTCGGCCCGGCGCTGGCCGGCTACGCGGGGGTGCTGCTCGGCGCGATGGTGCTGCCCGCGGTGCTGGCCCAGGGGCTGCGCAGGCGTGACCCGATCAGAGCAGGGCAGCTCAGCACGAACTGGAATTGGCTCGGCGGGCTGTCGCTGATGCCGCTGGCCGCGTTCGCGACTTTCGCGCTGAGCCCGGCGACCGGGTTTTCCGGGCTCGCCAGCTCAGCGGAGCTGGCGGGGCTGGCGGGGCTGGCCGAGGACGCCGTCGCGGTGGTCGCGGTGCTGGTGGCCGTGCGGCTGGCGGTGCTGGGATTCTCCCGGTGGCGCGCGCTGGGCCCGCGGGTCGCCCGCGACCTGTTCATCACCCAGAGCACCCCGAACATCTTCCTCTGGTTCGCGCTCGCCGGCGGGCTGCTGCACGCCACCAGCGGGTACTTGACGCTGCTGGCGCCCACGGTCGCGTGCGGCTTCTTCCTGGCCATGTACGCGGACGAACTCATCTTCGTACGCAAACACACCCGCGACCTGAAACTGGCGGTCACCTCCACCGGAAACCCAACGCTACGCCTGGCCATGGCGTAGCGTCGCGTGATCCTGGTGGCTTTACGTTGATGTCTCGCCATCTGTCGACAGGTGGCGTAACCCGGAACAGGGATCAAGGCCATCTGTCGACAGATGGCCTAAAACGGGCAGGACCACCTTGTGAGTTCGTCAGCCTGGTCGGACGGGAAGGTTGGCGATGCCCTCCCAAGCCGCGGTGGCTCCGCTGTGCCCGATGCGGACGACCTGGACCACGGTCACCGCGGAAAGCAGGACGGTGAGGACGCTGACCGCGACCAGTGCGACCTTGACTCGGTCGGGCCGGGCTTGGGGACTGGTGAGCGCGAACAACACGATCGCCACCACCGCGAGCCCGATCGTGAACCATCGCAGCTGGTTGCCGAGTGCCGCGTGGCGTTCGACCAGGTCGTTGACCGGCAGTTGCCGCCGCAGCCGGTCACCCGACTCGGTGGTGACGAACACGGTGGCCACGGCGACGAGCGAGCCGGCGAGCGTGGCCAACCGCAGCTGACGGCGAGTGCGGGGAACCAGCGCCTGCAGCGCCAGCGCGAGTGCCACCAGTGGGACCAGCACGACCGTCAGATGGATGACCAGTGGGTGCAGTGGCAACCCGAAGAAGGTGTACTGCACCGTGTCAGGCGTCCAGTACGAGCTGGCCGTCGCGCGAGGTGACCGTCACGGTGGGCAGCGGGGCGGCGGCGGGGCCGGTCTTGACAGAACCATCGGCGACGTTGAACTGGCTGCCGTGGCACGGGCAGGCGATCACGCCGTCCTTGATGGCGTTGACCTCGCAGCCCTTGTGGGTGCAGATGGCGCTGAAACCCTTGTAGGTTCCGGCGGACGGGCAGGTCACGACGACCTTCTGCTCGGTGAAGATCTTGCCACCGCCGACGGGGATATCGGCGGCCGCACCGAGTACGGTGCCGCCCGCGGAACCCGCGGCTGGGCTCGGTGCCGGTGCGGTGCCGGCCGACTTGCTGGTTTCGGTTGCTCCGGAACAGGCAGCGAGACCAGCCGCCGTCGTGCCCGCGGCCGCCACAACGGCGGCCGTCTTGAGCATCGTCCGACGGTCGAGGTTCGGCGTTTCGTTGGCCATGGGTGTTCTCCTGCCGTGGTGGGAAATGTGGTCATAATCGGTGGTCCCGGCCCACTACGCGAGCCGGGACCGCCTGATCCACACTTTCGAGGTTGATCGGGATCATCGGCCATGACCTTCCGTGTCTCCGTCTCCCGATGCCTTTTCGTCGCAAGAAGGGGGGAATCCCTCGGTTTGCTCGCTACTGCCGCAGGGGTCGTCGCGGCGGCAGTGCCGTCCGGGCTGCTCGGCGCCGGACGCGGTGTCATGGCAGACGGCCGCATCGACGGACGTGCCTGCGGACTGGAACGCAATCCGCGCAATGCGGAATATCTGTGTCAGTATTCTGAATTCCATAGTCTGCTTTTGTGAACGTAATGTTGACGATATGGGGCGTTAACGGACCAAGTGGACGAATAATTCATTGATTGCGAGCCGAAAAGTGTTGCGGGTCTCGATTGGCGGGTGTCATGATGCCACTGTGTCCGCTGGCCAACGTTCGTCCCGCGATCGCGTCCCGACGGTGTCCGCCGTCGTCGGGGAGCGCTGCTGTGTGTTCTGGTCTGTCCCAGGTTTCACGTCCTGGTCGCCAGTTCAGCCGCCCGGCCGGTCGTTCATGGGTCCGCGGTGCCGATCCCGTGAAACTTTCGCGGTCCTGTACTTTCTGCTGAAATTCTGAGCGAGGGGAACCATTATGGCTGGCATCACGCGTATCGATGTCGAGGCTGTACGGCACAAGGCGGATAAACTACGAGCCATCCACGGCGAATACGTCAGCCTCGTGTCGACCCTGCGTGGCACGCTCCAGCAGCACGAAAAGTGCTGGGGTTCCGACAAGTTCGGGCAAGCATTCGAAAAGGGTTACCTCGGCAACCTTACGACGTACAACGGTAACGCCGACGTCGTCGGGAACAACTTGAATGCGACGGCAGGCAACATCGACAGTGCCGTCACTTCCCTTCTGGAACAGGACGAAGCGAACGCCGCGACGCTCCCTTGAGCCGCGCGCCGAGAAATTCGACCTTAGTGGTCGGTTTCGAAACCAACCACTAAGGAACCCGGGTGCCCACGCATCTTCCGCACGGCCTGCAGAAGCTACTCGAAGTCACCGTCGGCATGCCGTGGCCGGAGGGAGACGAGAGCGGGCTGCGCGCGATGAGCGCCGCGTGGGCCCAATTCGCGGAGTCTCTTTTGTCCATCGGGCCGGTACTGCAGTCGGAAGCGCAGACCTTCTCCGACGCGATGGACGGAGATACCGCCCGGAAGATCGGGGAGAACCTCGACAGTTTTCCGGCCGGTATCGAAGAACTGCGGCGAGGCGCGGGGGACTTCGCCAAGCTGACCGAGAACGCCGCTGCGGACATTCAAAAAGCCAAGATCATGATCATCGTGCAGCTGGGCCTGCTGGCCGTGGCGATCGCGGAGCTGCTGGCGTCGCTGTTCGGCGCTGTCTTCGTGCCCGTCGTCGTCGCCGCGGCCAGGCTCGGCATCGGCGCGCTGCTGCGGCTGCTGTTGAGCCGCCTCGCCCAGCTCGGGCTCGTGAACATCGCGCGCACCCTGGCCACGAACATGGTCAAGTACGCGGTGATCAACACGGCCATCATGGAGGGCTTGGACCTCGGGATCCAGGCAGGGCAGATCCTGGCGGGCCGTCGTCAGGGGCTGGACACGGAGTCGCTGAAGAACACCGCTATCGGCGGAGTCATCGGTGGCGCCGCGTGGGGGCTCGGGGCAGGTGTGTCCAAGGTGCTCTCGCGCGCGCTCACCGAAGGACGGCTGGTCGCACCCGGCTGGTTCAAGCCGTTCGCGCATCTCGGCTACTCGGCAGGCCAGATGGCGCTGATCACCGCGCTCGCACCGGGGATCAACAAGGCCACGCACAACAGCGGATCGGCGTTCGACGGGCTACTGGGGAACCTGTCGAGGGCCGACGTGCACGCGCCGCGGATGAAAGCGTCCTCCATCAAGCCCATCAGCAAGATCGACGCTATCGAAAGCCTGCCTGTTTTGCCTGGCAAGAGCAGTGGCGCACCCGTGCACAGCGTGCCGTTGCCGCGCGCGGGCGTCGGGTTCGTGTCCGAGGCCGCGGGTAGCGCGCCCAGTGCCAAGGCGCAGGTGCCGACGACCGCCGCGCCTGTGGTGCCAGGCAGCCGCTCGGAGCGGGACGCCACAAGGCCGGAAAGCGGGCATGCCCCCGGCTCGCGTGACAATCTGGCGACGCGGGCAACGGCTGAGGCGAACCAGCCGCGGGCCGAGAGCGGTCGGCCTGTAGTCACCACTGAGGCGAACCAGACGCGGGCCGGGGGTGGTCAGCCTGTGGTCACCTCCGGTGGCGTGGACGGCGGCACCACCGCGCGAAGCTCGCCGGTGACTCACAGCGGCACGCGGACCGAAGGCGCGGGCACGGCGCGGAATATCCCCGGCGTCAGGACGCCGCCTCAGGTCGCGGTGCCCGGCGAGCGCTCCGCGCCGGACACCCGCAGGCCTTCCGGGCTGCGCGACTTCCTCACCACGCCTGTGGACCAGTCCAAGCCCGCGAACACCGCCGGTGCGCCCTCCGCCGTATCCGCAAGCGGGCAGCACACGGCCGGACAGCCGCAACCTGGCCACGCCGCGGCCGCCGCGCCGCCCGAGACGTCGCACGCGACGGGTAGCCGGGAGCCTGCGCAGCTGGTACATCCGGTGACGAATCCGGTGCGGCCTGAGCAGTGGCTGTCCCGCAGGGAAAACGCGCCCGCCGGTCACTTGCGGACGGAGCGGTTCGAGCCAGCCAGGGGCATGCCTGCCGGCGATGGCACGGTGCCCGGTCGCGCCACGCGGATCTCGGCCGAGGTCCGCAGGATCCAGTCGGACGACGGCCGCTGGGTGCGTGACATGACGCTCGCGCTGCCGGTGCGGTTGGGCGAGGGAGTCTCGCCGGAGCGGCTGCCGGAGTTCGAAAGCCGCTGGAGTGCCGCGCTCGACCGGCAGTTCAACGGCGGGCTGCTGCTGCCGCGGTCGGGGGACCAGTTGCACGTCGGCCTCCGGCTGACTTCGGCGACACCAGGGCAAGAGGCCATCGAGCTGACCATGTCGGCAGCGCCCGGGGGATCGGATCAGCTGCATTTCCGCTTGCAGGACGAGAACGTGGCGCAGGCAGCGGCACGCAACGACCGGCTGGCGCTGCACGAGCTGAGCCACTTCGCCGGGCTGCCGGACACCTACCTCGACCCGGACTCGGTCTTCCGGGACACCGCGGCGAAAGCCGACAACTCGGGAATCATGTCCGACATCACCCGGGAATCAGGACCGGCCGTTCCCCAGAAATACCTGGCGACGATCGAGAACGTGATCGACTCCGGTCCGGTGGTGCGCGATCACCCGCTACCCACCGAGCTCGAGTACGGCAGGCCGCTGGCCACCATCTCCGAGGAAGCGGTGCGGCAACCGGCACTGCACGCGCCCGCCGTGGGTTTCGAATCCCTGCTGCGCGACCTGAACGTGCGTGTCTCCGAGGGGGCGGGCCACAGCACACACGCGGTCGAGTTGACCGGTCCGGCCGAAGCGATGCGCCGCTACCGCGTGGAGCCGGTTGACGGGCCGCTCGCCGAGCGTCTGCCTGCCGGTTTCACGGTGTCGGACACAGCCACGGGCAGCCGCTTCCATTTCAGCTCCGAAGGCGCGCTCACCACCACGGAAGTGAGGGTGGAGGGCGACCGCGGCACCCTGCGGCAGGACCTCACGGCACCGGAGCAGGCTCCGACGCTGGTGAGCTCGGAGCAGCGCCCGCAAGAGCGGTTCCCGGTCGACGTACGGCCGGACGGCACCATCGCGCTGGTGTCGGTGTCAGCGGACGGCCGGGCACTCGAGCGACTGGTCGTGGACCCCGCTGACGGCCGGGTCGTCGAGACGACCGGGTTCGGGCGGCATATCCAGTTCAAGGAAGGATCGAGCAGGCTGTCGTCGGAGGAGCTCCGTGCCATCGACGCGCTGGCGGCATCGACCGTGCGAGAGGGCTTGACGGCGTTCGACGCGAAGCGGCCACTGCCCGAGGTCACCGTCGAGGGACATGCCAACGGCACCGTGCTCGGGCAGCCGAGCGACGGACGCGCCAACCGCAACGGTTTTGATCGTGCCAGGGCGGCCGAGAAGGCTTTCACCTACAGCCTGGAGAAGTATCTGGCCAGGGCGGCCGCCGAACGGCCTGTCACCCCCACTGTCGCGGATTTCTCGGTGGAAACCAGTTCACAGGGGCGGAAGTATCCCGCCGGTGTCACCCCGGAGGACGGCAGGTCCGGACGCAGGCGGGCCGTGATCACCGTGACCCTGACGCCGCACCAGAGCGTGACCGAGGTTGTCGCCGAATCTCCGCGGACGGCACTTCCCGATTCGCCGGACGGTGCTCGTGAGTCTGCCGGAGAGCCGGAGAGCCCTCAGCTGACGATCGGCGAACTGGTGAAGCGTGAGGCCGAGGCCCCGCCCGTCATCGCACCGCCCCATGCCGAACTTCCCTGGTACGTCAGCGAAGAAGGCATGGATTCGCTCGGCGAGGTGGCCATCAGCGAGGCAGATCGCTGGGGCGAGAGCCAGGTTCGGCACTGGACGGCCGAGATCGCGAACGGCGTGGCGCGCGGTGAGGACAGTCCCGCGCTGGCCGCGGGTATCCGATCCGCGCTGGACAAGTTGCTCAAGGGCCCGCAGACCGGCACCACGTCCGGCGACCACAGCGCGCACGAAGCCGAACGGAACAAGGAACTCGACTTCTGGGAGACGGCGCTGCAGCGTGGGCAGCTGACCACGGCGGACGGTCACACCGTGTGGCTGCGGCCGGTGCTGCGCGACGTCCAGCCGCTGCCACCGGCGGAAGCCACGCCGATCCAGCGGTACAACGTCAACTGGGGGACGCTGACCACCACCGAGGTTTCGGACTCCCTGCGCGGCATGTCGGCCGACGCGATGATGCTGTCGACCGCCAGTACGGGTGCGCACCTGGTCTCCACGGTGGCGTCGACGCCGTACGTCGGGATGTCGGCGCATCGCACCGAAGGGACCAGCACCAAGCGCTACGTCATCTTCGACCGCAAGATCTGGATGCTGCAGGGCAGGCCGTTCCGCGGCGGCCTGCACGTGCGGGTGTTCGTCGACGGCGAGGAACGGCTCCACGACGTGGTGACGGAGCCGCGGGTGACGGCTGATCTGCCGAAGGTGCTGACCAACCCTGGCGCGCTGAAACCGGCGCCCCATGTCGTCCCGCCCGAGCCGGGCCCGGTCGCGGGCCCGCATCGGGCACACGAGGTCGTCAACGCCATCGACCTCATTCCGATCGCCGCCGAGTTCCAGCGACGGCTGCGTGCCGCGGGCCTGCCGCCGGAGGGCACGCACGCACTCGCGGAGCACACCCTCGCGCTGCTGAACGAGCGTGCGGTCATGAACCGCAGCCGGTTCCTGTTGGGCAACGAGGTGGTCACCGACCGGGTGAGCTTCCCTGTCGGGCTCGGGCGCTCGTTCAAGGGCCATGTCGCTCTGCACGCGGTCGTCGAGGGCCTGGAGTATCTGGGGGACACCCCCAAGGTCGCGGTGCGCGAGGACTCCGGCGGCTCGGTGAAGGTCCAGCGGGAGCGGGGCGGGAAGAGCGGCTTCGAGCTCGGGGCACGCGTGAACGTCGCGCCACTGGAATTCGTGGCGGTCAGGGCGGGCATGACCCGTGCCACGGGCCATGGTCTCACCGAAGAGACCAGCATTCACACGGTGCTGCAGACGGTCGACGACCAGTCCCGCTACCGGGCCTGGCTGCGGGTCACGGTCGAACCGCGGTCGACCACCCACGAGATCGAACCGGTCGTGCGTATCGTGCCGACCGAGATCGGGGTCCCGGCCATCGAAGCGGCCGATTTCGAACGCCGGTTGCTGGGGGAGGACGCGCACCTGCTCCGGGGCCAGGACGGCGCGCGGTCGTACGTGCGTGCCGCGCTCGCCGACGTGAGCGAGCACGGCGCCGGCCTGCCGGAGTCGGCCTACCAACGTCCGGCGCGGCTGGACGCGCCGCTGGCGGAGCCGGACCCGCGTGAGTCCATCGCGCTGGCGTCACGCCGCGGCATCGGGTTCGCCTCGGCCAACGGCCTCCCCGGTGCGGAGCTGATCCACGACCAGCTCCGCACGGTTCTCCTGCAGAAGCACCAGGAGTGGACCGGCAAGCGCAGGGTCGACCTGTCCGGAGTGGACCGCGTGCTGCTGAGCGGGTTCGGACGGCCGGTGCTCGAAGGCGACCTGCCCCAGCTGCTCGCGGGCGTCGAGCATCCGGTGCGGGTCGGCGACGAGACGTACCACCTGTCGGCGACCGCGACGCTGCTGGAGCGAGTCGGTGGCGTGACCGGCGGCGACGCACGCGCCATGTCGATCAACATGCGTGCCTCGCAGATCATGACCGTCGACGGGCACCGGGACACCAGCTGGACCATCGGCGGCTTCCTGGGGGTGCGCGCCAGGGTGGAGCTGACGCCGGAGTTGAAGGTGCAGCTCGGGCAGGCAGGCCTGATCGGCAGCTTCGGCGGCGGCACCAAGCACGAGTTCTCCGGCTCGGCGAAGTCGTCGCAGCGCACCGAGATGGGCGGCAAGGCGGACGAACACGTCTACAACGTCGTGTACGAGCTGTCCGTGCGCCGCGGTGACCGGTCGGTGCGGTGGTGGATCGACAAACCGGGCGAGGTGGTGGCCCGCGTCGCCCTTCCCCAGCTGCATACCCCGCCGCGGCCGATCCCCGTGGACGTGGCGGCCGGGGTCGGCCGGATCACCCTGTGGCGGAAGCTCCCGACCGAAGGCACGGTGGACTTCCGCACCAACGGCACGGGCGCGGTCTTCCGGTCGTTCCTCGCCGTGTCCGAGGTGCCGAGGATGGCAGCGCATCTGTACCGGCAGGCCAACCAGCTCACGGAGGACTGGCTGGCGGAGCGCGGAAACTGGCCCGCCGAGCTGCGGAAGATGTTTTCTCCGACCGAGTTGGCGACCCACTTCACGGCGCTGACCAGCGCCGGCGGACGGTTGATGGAACTACCGGACGGCACCGACGGCCGGCACCAGGCCCTGCGGGTACGGGTGGTGTTCAAGGATCCTCGCCACGTCATGGCGCACGGTGAGGGCAATACCTTCCAGATGTGGCAGAACACCAGCACCGCGGCGAAGTACGCGCGCACGGACAAGCGCGTCCGCGCAGGCGGTGTGGGAGCGCATGTGGGGCTGTCGGTGAAGCTGGGTGCCGCTGCCGACATGATGGATGACGAAGGCGTGAGCACGCGTGCGGCCGCCGAAGGGGGCGGCCACGGTCTGGCCGGTCATCTCTACGCGCTCGGTGGCGGGTCGGTGGTGCGAGAGCACGAGTCGGAGAAGGGCTCCGCGACCTATCCGGTCGGGATCACCCGCGGCACTTACAGCGGCCCGATGCACAGCTACCGCGCCGACCCGGTCTTCGAGATCACCTTGAGCCGCTGGAAGAAGGGAAGTGTGGTCGACCGGCTGACCGGCCGTCCACACGGCATGCAGGAAACGACCCGGGTGGTGGAGGTCGAGGACGGGGTGGAGTTCGTGCTGCCGCAGCGGCGGATCTTCGACCTGGGATTGCCGGTGCCGGACGGTGTCTCCCTCGTCGAGCCGAAGGCGCCGGAAGGCCACTTCGACCTCGCGTTGCTGCCGGGCGGGACCCATCCGGAGGTGCTGCACGCGGAGGGTGTGCTGCCTGCGATGAAGCAGTGGCTGACCGAGCAGGGAGTGCTGCGGTCCGGTGTCGACGGCGTCGCACACGTGCCCACCCCGATCCTGCGTGAGCTCGAGGCTTCGTTCTCGTCCAGCGCGTTGCTGAACCAGTTCACCCTGCTCAACACCAGCGGTGTCATGCGGTGGTGGCCGCTCGAATCGGCTTTCGGTTCCACCCGGTATCTGTGGGCGCGGGTCACCGCGGAGACGCTGGAACCGATGTCGCAAATGGATCGGCCGGAGATGGCCGCGATGCTGCGTGGGAAGGCGTTCACCGAAAAGTCCACCAGCGAGTCGCGGTCAACGGAGGGCGAGGTGGGCGCCGACCTGCGTGCGTGGCTCGGTGGATCGCAGTCCGGGGGGCTGGAAGGCAAAGCCGGCTACTTCGAAAGCTCGGAGAAGAGCCATGAGAAGAGCGACAAGAATGTGGACATCTACTGGGGTCAAACCAAGGGCCCGTCCGTCGAACTCCAGCTCCGCCAGCGTTTCCGAGTGCAGATGCGCCTCAGCCGCCAGCAGCCCGAGCTGTTCAGCGCCCCGGTGCGGGGCCTGCGCAAGGTCTCGCACACGGCAGGCTGGACCGGGAACCGGCACGAAGTGGCGGCCGGGCGGCAGAACGCTTCCTTGACGGACAAGCGGTTCGAGGCCGTGTCCGAAGGCGATGTGCGCGTGATCGTTCCCCGGCACCTGATCGTTCCCGGACCGCCACTGCCCCGGAGCCTGGCCGAAACAGGCGGCGTCGACCCGGCGTGGGAGTCCTCGGAGCCGCAACCGCTGAACCAGGAACTGGTGGACCTGGCCATCGAGCACGGCCACCCGTGGGCGTTGCCCGCGGTCGCCGCCGTGCACCGCTGGGCCGCGGTGGCCGGAGCATCGTCGCTGTCGAGGCCCGGCTTGGCCGAGCCGGGGGCCTGGCGGCCGGAGGCCACCACAGTCGAAGGGATGCTGTACGACCTCTTCACCAACGAGGTGTTGATGCGACTTAACATGCCGTCCCTGCTGCGGCTCGGCTACTCGGTGCCGGTCGGCGCGGAGGAGGTGCACGTCGGCCTGCGGATCAAGCAGGTCACGCCCATGCCGGAATACGACGTGGACATCCTGTCACGCCACTACAACCAGGGGCGGGAACTCGACGAGCACATTCGCGGCGGGAACCGTGGCGGCCGATTCGGGCTCGGACCGATCGTCGCAGGCCACTCGGAGGAAGGCACGGGAGCGACGGGGCGGCTGCCGCTGGAGTACGAGACGGAGGTGGCCGGTGAACAGGCCACCGAGTCACAGGAGATCATGGAGCGCAACGTCAGCAGCACGCGGCCCTTCCGGTACTACCGGAGCGACGTCGATGTCGTGATCCGATCCGCCCGTCACGGCTGGCTTCGGGTGCATGTCCCCAACGGCCTGTACCTGATGCTTCCGACTTCGCTCAGCGAGGAACCCGCGGTCCGCGCTGCCCACGCACCGGAGGAAGGAAACCCGAAGGACAGCGATGTTCCCGAGTGATCCCCGCCAGGACGCCAAGGCGCCGCTCACGACCCCTGCGGCTCATCGGCCGGGCGCCGGCTGAGGGAAGGAAGTGGTAGGCGGCGATCAGCGCGGAGGCAGCACGTTGGCCCTGAACTCGCCCACCACGTTGCCCGCGGGAGCGAAGTTCACCACCACGTAGGTACCGTTGCGGCCCTGCGAGATGCCCACACCGACCCGGGTGGACGACTTCCAGACCAGCGCGGTGAAATGCAGCGCGCCGTTCGAACCGGTGTAGTCCTGTGCGTAGTTGTAGCCGCGGCCTTCGCCGTACCAGGAGTCGACGGCCAGGCGTGCCACTCGCTCCACCGATTCGCTGCCGCTGCTGCCCCAGAAGAGGTTCTCCCCGTACTGGGTGTCCGGACGGTGCTGGAGTCCACCCCTGGACTGGAGCTGTGCGGCCCAGTCCTGCGCCACTCGGCTGACAGACGGGTCGAGCCGCAGCGGTGGGACATGGTGGCGGGCGCGGTAGTTGTTGGCAGCGGTGACAGCGGCACCGACGGGGTCGGCGGCCTGCGCGGCAGGAGCCGCGGCGCAAAGGGCGACGGCAATGGTCATCATGGCAATAAGTTTTCGCATGGTGAATTTGTGACACAAGCGTAGAAGGAAAGCAATAGTTCACGCGCTGTGGTCATTTGAAATTGTTTTTGGCGAATGGCTGAAATTTTTCCTGCTTTCGCGGATATGAGATTCGCGGCTGCCACCGCGTGGATGGCGCGTGTCACAGAGGGTAGATATTCGGCCGACACGCTCTCTACTGTCCACATGCGCGTTCGACCGGGCGTCAGTCCGAAAAGGGGAGATGTCGGACGTGGGCGAGTGGGCACGATCCTGGCTGATGGCCGGGATCGTGCCCACTTGCTTGAGTGGCAGGGTGAACGTGGCATGCCCGAAAATCAGAGGCCGTAGCGGTTCTTCATATGCCGCCAGAAGTCGCGGAACATCCACTTGTCGAACTCGGTGATCTGGGTCGCGCTGCCCGCCTTCATCAGGAAGCCGCCGACGCCGGTCGGTGTCCAGTCGTAGAAGTCGTCGAGTCCGAACGAATGTCCGATCTCGTGCAACAGGATGTGGATGTTGTCGCTGTTGAGCGCGTTGACGTAGTACTCGCTGCCGATCCGCTGGCCCCAGTCTCCGCCTGCTCCGCCGCCGAGTCCTTTGGTGAGCCACAACGACATGTCGTAGTGACGGGCCGCTCCGCCGGGGCAACGGGGATAGCTGCCGTTCTGGTTGAAGAACCGGCCACACTCCGGGGCGCACTGCGGTGCGTTCTCGTTGATGTTTCCGGTGTAGATGTCGACGGAGTTGTCCGTCCACTGCAGTGTGTTCCGATCGCGCACGGCCCAGCCGACGACCTTCAGCGGGATCTGCTGGTACGGCCAGTTGTTGTAGCCCTGGCCATTCTCCAACTGAACGTCCATCCACTTCTTGAACTGCCGGGCCAGCGCGGTGTGCACCCGGTCGCGCAGCGCGGCGGAGACCGGCTGGTCGGAGTCCCACCGCACGCAGTAGTTGATGCTGCCCCGGTTGGCCATGATCTGATCCCAGCCATAGTTCCGGAAGCCGTAGAGGTTGCCATACGTGCTCTCGACATGCTGCCAGACCTCGTTCACCGGCCTGACCAGAGTGGACGGCGGGTTCCATTGATTCGCCGCGACAGCGGGCGCGGTGGCCAGTGACAGCGCGGTGGCGAGCGCGGCCAGTAAGGTGAAGCCCTTTCGTGCCTTCATGGAATCACTACTCCTAATGTTGCGTGATTCTGCTTGCACTACGCCATCTGTCGACAGATGGTGATGATCCGTGTTTCGAAAGGGCCACCGGGCGTACACGAATGGACGACACGCCGATCTCAGGTGTGCGAGAGGCGGGAAGGGCTGCTGATCTACGCATACGCGTCACGTCCCGGGGGCGGTGGGGAGGCAGGGCGAGCGGACCGTTCGGAAAATCTTTCGGAACTTTAACCGCGATGTAAAGTGAGTGTCAACCAATGGCTGGGACAAGAGCCGCCTTTGCTGAAAGCGCTTTCGCGCGATTAGTCGATCGGCCGTCGAATCGGACATGAATAGCGGACGGATGGCGGGTTGACTCGCGCGCGACCAGTGCTAGAATGGGAGCGCTCCCATGTTGCCGGCGGCCGGGAACTCGTCCACTTGTTCGGCGAAAGAATGCGGAAGGCGACGGCCCTCTTTGTGAACGGCACCGGCTGCGTACGCGAGGACCCGGCAAGTCGCCTGGCGTGGTGACGCCCCGCGTTCCAAGGTGCACACTGACGCGGGAACCAGGGCGTACTGGCAGGCCATGACGTCGTAATTCCTCAATCAGCGCATGTACAGGCTCTCGCTCGTCCTTTTACTGTTCGGGAAAGATGCCGTTGAGACCCGATCGTGATGGGTGTGGCTTAGGAGGTTTTCATGCCTGATTCTGTGCCGGATCCGGGAGCAGCTTCCGGAGGCCGCTGGGTGATGGCGGGCTCGGGAGCGGCTGTCGCGCTGAGCGTGGTGGGTGTCCTGGTGTTCGCCCCTGGCGAATCGCCCACTGACCAGACAGGCCGGCCGATGGCGGCTCATCCAGCTGCGACGTCGTCGGGCACGAACGTGCGGCCAGCGCCGGAGGCACCGGAAATGCCGAACCCGGGTTCTGCCAGGGATGGCGGCTCAGGCGTGCTGAACGGCCTGATCGCGGATGGCAAGTCCGATACCAGCGGACCGGCGGAGCCGGAGGCCGACCCTGTCCCGCAGGAGGTCTCCATCCGGAAGATCGCGCAGGGCGGCGCGGGCAAACCGGCGGCGCCGAAAGCCCAGCCGGTCGTGCACGTGGACGTCCAGCCTGCTCGCGTCGCCGCCCCCGCCCCGAGGCAGGCCGCGCCTGCCAAGGTCGCGGCTCCGCAAACCACGGCCCCCAAGGTCGCGACCGCGAAAACCGTGGCTCCGAAAACCGCCGCGGCACCACAGGCCCCGGCCTACCCCGATCCGGCCTTCTACGGTTACCCGGGCTACAACCCGTACGGCCCCACCCCGTATGGCGCCTACCCCAATCCCTACGGCGCTTACCCGTACGGCGGTGGCCCGATGTATGCCGCGTACCCCTGCCCCTACTGACTTCTCCCAGTGCGGGACACGGCGAACATTCCGTGTCCCGCACTGTGGCGCCTTGGGTGCTAATGCCGCGTGATCCTGCTTGTCTTTCGCCATCTGTCGACAGATGGCGATGACCCGTGTTCCGGAACGGACGCCGGGCGCACGCGGATGGACGCCACCCGTACCGGGATGGACGACACACCGATCTGGGGTGCGCGATGTTTTCGCCGAGTGTCGTCCATCTGCGCACGCGACAACGCCACCTGTCGACAGATGGCAAGACGTGAACGTAAAACCACCAGGCGCACCAGTTGAGTGGAAGGCCAAACGCGGCGTGTGAACCGTGTCGTGAGTGTTGCCCGTCGGCGACACTCACGACCCATGTGCGCGCCCTGACTGGCTGATCTGGACGACATGACCGTCACTTCCCGCAACGTCGAACGTTGCGGAAAGTGGCTTTCCTGCGTTCAGCCACGCCCGAGGACGCACACGCTCGCCTCAGGCCGGACCCACCACGTTCGGCTTTCCGCCCCAATATCCCTGAGCAGGCCAGGCATCAGATGGCGTATCGCCACACGGTCAGGCCGTAGCCGCTGATCCAGGCGCCGGCCAGCACATAGGCCGCGAGCGTGACGTACACCGTTCGGGGTTTCAGCTTGATGATCCCCAGCGCGAGCGGAATAAGCAGCGTCGCGGCGGGCAAGAGGAAGCGCATTTTGGCCGCAGGCAGGCCCATCGTGCCGATGATCAACAGCACCACGCCGATCGAATAGGCGGCCAGTGGCCACGGAATGCGGCGGATCGAGACCGCGGCCAGCACCACAGCCCCGACCACGGTGAGCCAGACGAGCAGCATCCACAACGGGTAGTCCGGCATCAGCAGCAGCCTGGTCAGCTCGGTGGCCGATTCCCTGCCGAAGTCGAACCGGGTGTTCCAGCCCCGCGACTCGATGTCCGTCCAGCCGGTCAGACTGCCGGTGCGCTGCGCGACGAAAGCCCAGTAACCGAGCAGGCCCAGCGGGCTCAGCACTGCGGCGAACGACACGGGCCAGGTAGCACGGCGGTGGATGAGGTCGATCAGCGCGGCCACCACCACTACCGCGATCAGCACACTCGCGGTGGATCGGCAGAGCCCGGCGAAGAAGGCGCAGACGCCGGCGAGATACCACTGTTTCTCGACGACCCCGACGAGCGCCCATACAGCCAGCGCGGTGAAGAGGGACTCGGTATAAGCCATCGACTGAGTGATCGCCATCGGGGCCCCTGCCCACAACGTCACCAAGATCCACCCGGTGTGCGGACTGGAGCTCACGAACCTGGCGAGCCGCCCCAGTCCGGCGGCGGCGGCCATCCCGGCCGCCGCGCTGATGGTGAGCGCGGCGCCGGTCGGGCTCACGCTCGGCAGTTTCGACACCAGCGCGATGAGGTCCGGATACAGTGGAAAGAAGGCCATCGGCGCGTCGGGGTAGGGCTTGCCTGCCGCGTCCAGCAGACCATCGAGGCCGGCGGTGTAGCCGTATCGGGCCAGGTGCAGGTACCACCAGCCATCCCAGGCGGTCAGCCGGTCCAGCAACGACATGTCACGGTACGAGGCCATCAGGGCGAGGATCGCGACGCCGAACGCGCGCACCGCGAGGTAGTGCGCCATCAGCGGCAAGTACGGGTGTTTCGGCGGGCTGGGCGATGCCCGGTCGGCGTGCGTCTCGACAACCGGCAGTTCCAGCACTATCCGATCCGTTCTGTGGTACCGGCTCACGCCGAAAGTCTGTGAATCGTGGCTCTTGTTCGAGAGTGGCTCAGACGGAGCAGGACAGTGGCGCGCCGTTGTAGGCGATCGCGTCGCCGAGCGCGGCCGCGACGTCGACGTCCGAGCCGTTGGCGTCCGCGTAGGCCCGGTGCAGGTTGAGCACGAGCCGTTCGGCGTCCGGCAGGTCCGCGAACTCGCCGAGGTCGACGTCACGGGCCGCCTGGAGCGGGGTCAGGTCGTTGTGCCTGCCGTATTCGGCCGTGTCCTTGATGAATTCGTAGTAGCGGGTGTGCGCGGCGAGCACCGCCGTGAACTCCGTGGCGTCGACGAGCGGGCCGTGGCCGGGCACCACCAACGCGGGATCGAAGGCGGCCAGCCATCGCAGTGACCGCAGCGCGCCGTCCAGTGAGCCCATCGCGATCATCGGGGTGACCTGGTGGAAGAGCAGGTCACCCGCGAACAGCACCCGCTCGTCGGGCAGCCACGCGACCGCGTCACCGACGGTGTGCGCCGGATAGCCGGGATGCCGCAGCACCACGGGCTTGTCGCCCGCGTACAGGGTGATCTCGTCCTGGAAGCCGATCCGCGGCACGCGCACCGTGTTGATGCCCCAGTCCGGTGCGGGCGACCAGGCAGGCGGTGTGTTGGCGAGGATGGTGTCCTGCAGCATGCCGAGCCGGGTGTTCTCGTGCGCGACGATCGTGGTCGACGCGGGCAGCAGCGCGTTGCCGTACACATGGTCGCCGTGCAGGTGTGTGTTCACCGCGAGCCGGATCGGTGCCCCGTCCGTGACGTTGTCGAGCGCGTCGAGGAAGGCATTGGTGCGGCGGGCGGTCGCGCAGGGGTCGATGAGAACGATCTCGCCGCCGGAGTGCACGGCGCCCGCATTGTTGATCCACCAGGTCCCGTCCGGTTGGATCCACGCGTAGACGCCCGCCGCTATTTCCCGCAGTGCGGTTTCCATCGCCGTCAGCCCCGTTCGCCGCGGGAAAGAACCGGAAGGTCAAGCTCGCCGCGGCGGTACTCGGCGCTGGTGAAATCCGGCCTCGTCAGCACGGCAGCGAGGGAGCTGATGATCATGGCGCCGAGCTTAGATCCGGCGTCGGATCGTCGCAGGCTGCGCAGGTCGATTTCCGCATTTTTCGGATGGCGTACCTGCCCCGCGTGCGGTGTTGATGAGATATATTCGGGTTCTTCTCCGTCGGGGGCGTGATCGACGGGGTCCGGTTCTTGTCGAGCCCGGTCGAGTGTTGCTGAAGCGGTTTTCGAACGCACTCGGCGATTTGTTCATGCCGTGGAGGAAGTTCGCGCAATTCTTGACTCTTTGGTGAATTGCTCTGCTCCGGCGATATCCTGCCAGATGGTATGGATGAAAATCGACTGCGCGTTCATGGCCTGGCGCGGCCCTCGAATCGGCCGAGTTCTGGCAGACCTTCATCCTTTTGGCGGATTGCCCTGCGAAGAAAGCGTCGTTCGAATCGGAGCGTGTCGAAATCCTGGTCGGCGACGGGGTCTTGGCCGCAGGGTGTCGACCGCTCACTCCGGTCCGCTGAGGCGAATACCTCCACTCGCGTCGCGCAACTGCCGCTCGATTCGAAAGTTGTCCTTCGACGGTTTCGATCGATAATTCGACGTTCGACGCGAAGAAGAAGTCGAATTATGCGAACTGCGCCTGCGCCGTGTCGGAGCGCTTCTGGATATACCGGAAAATTCCGGCAAGGCCTGGTGGTGCGACGCTTTTTAGGTCCATAATTCAGGCGGCGACAAAGTTGCCACTTCCGCTTCCGGTCTGGAGCTGAATCATGGTGTTCGCTCGTTCCAAAATTCGTCTCGGGGGAAAAGCGATGCGTGCTCATAGGATACATCGTGTTGCGTTACCGGTGGTGGCGGTCGTCGGTCTCGGGGTCGGTGTTCCGGCGGTGGCCACGGCCGCGTCGATGACTCAGTGTGCTGTGCGGGTGGAAACCGGTGAACAGGCTTGTTTCACGGGGACGGCCGCGCAGGGGAACCGTCTTGCCACGGTGGAGGGTGACGTGGTCATCGGCAGGGTGTTCGAGGACCAGGACTTCCATGGTGCCTCGTACACGTTCATGGGGCCGCATCCGTGCAAGAACGGCAACGGGAAAGATTTCAGTGTCAAGCTCGCCAACTACAAGTGGGCGAACCGGATCTCCTCGGTCGAGGCGTGGGGCAACTGCTGGTTGTACCTCTACACCGGCGCGAATCTCGACGGCAAAAAGGATGGCCCGTACAAGTCCGACACGCCCTACGTCGGGCCCCAGCTGGACAAGCGCGCCCAGTCCATCGCGTTCGACTAGGGCGCGCCTAGAACGTGTCGTCCGGATCGCGGCTGCCGCGCTCATCGCGGCCGCAGATCCACGGCACAGGCGTTTCTCATTTCTCACGTCGCCAAGAAGGGATCCACGACCATGCGCTTCAGAAAAGCTTTGACGCTTGTCATGATCTCCATCGTCACACTCGGCCTGGCCACCCCGATCGCGCAGGCCGACTCCGATCCGACCGAACGCGAGCGGCTGGAAAAGTGCAACAGTGGCACCGACTCCTGCGTGTTCCACGCCAAGTCACGCAAGGAGTTCGCCGGCAAGCGCCGCCAGGTCGGCCGCACCGTCTTCAACTGCAGCAAGGTCGAACAGCGTGAGTCGATCTCATGGGCCGACGCCACCGGCGGCTCCAACAGCATCGGCATCACCATCGAGACAGGCATGAAGTTCGCCGACGTCTACACGGCCACGGTGACGGCCACCTACAACCACAGCTGGGACTGGTCGCACACCGTCACCCGCACCGACATGTTGAGCACGCCCGCATGGAGTGTCGGTCAGATCTTCCACGCGCCGACGATGCAGACCATCACCGGCGACTACGAACTCCACTTCGGGAAGAGGTGGCGCGGCCACTACATCTGGTACGTCTGGGGTTTCTCCGCCACCTCACCGATGCCGGACGACGGCTCAGTCACCTTCTACACCCGCAACATGACGGCCGACGAGCGCAACCGCTGCCCGCACTGAGGCCTCTCGAGAGAACGTCGGCGTGATCGATGTCGCCTCAAGGGCTTGGCCGTGTCCGGTGAATCCGCCGGACGCGGCCGAGGCCGTGTCGTGACCTCTCAGTAGTGCCCGTTGTCCTCGTACTTCACATCGGAGCCATTTTTGGTGATCTTGTACATGATGTCGTTGTTCATGCGTGGGCACGGATCATACGAGACGCCGAGAAAATTGCTCGCGAAGCCCTGGCACGTAATCGATTCCGTAGTTTTCGTCAACGCTCCGGCTCGCAGCGCGACGCTGTTCTTGTTCTCGGGACACGAGCTGTCGCTCGTCTTCCGCCAGTCCATTGCCCAGATTGGGAAACTGTTCGTGCCGGTCGAGGAAGAGTAGACGCAGACGCGGCGTCCTTCCTCGGCGTTGGCGACGGGTGCGACGGCGGCGGCGGTTCCCAGCATCATGAGGAATGCCGCACCGGCACTGGCTGCCTGGCGCGTTCGGCTACCGTGAAACTTCATGTGTTGCTCCTTGGTCGCTCGGATCACCGTGCGGGTAGGGAATCTTGCCGGTTGCTGATCAGGCATATGCAAGATCGTCGCCGACGCGTGGCGCGCAAGCCAGGGTGCGGAGGGTTTATCCGCGTTTTTCGCAAAACTTTCCGATCCGCACGCTACGGATCGCGTTCATGCGCGCGAAGACATCCGATGAACCTGGTCGGGGTGTCGTAGCGCGGACGGCGGACGCTGTGGATCGACTGCTAGGGCGGAGAGGTGGGGGGATCGTGGCGTCGCGCTCGCTGAAGCCTCTCCGGGCGGTGCCGCGCTGCTCAGTACCCTTGTCATGGCGGCGGACTCGACTGTTCGGCGGTGGGCGAGAGTGCTCGTTGCCGACGAGCACCGTCCAATCTTCCCCTGCGCGTCGTCGAGCTGCGGAGGCGAAGACACCCGATGAATGGCTTGCGCGGAGCAGTGCGATGCCCTCTAATGTTAGCGATCACACAAAAGCGAATCCGCTTCGACTGTCACTCGCTGTAACGCCCTGTAATCGAGGGTCGAGTGCCCATCGGCCCTGCTTTGCCGTGCGTCCGTGCGGCACTCCCTTCGCTTTGAGGAGCACTGATGCGCACGCGTTCAAGGCTGAGCGTAAAGCGTCTGATGGTCACAGCCGTGGCGGCAGCGGTGGGTTTCACTGTGCCTTTGCCTGCCGCTGCGGTTCCGGTGAGGGAGCTGTACGCCTCCCCTGCCGGTTTCGGCAGCGCGTGTACGAAGGCGGCTCCGTGCGATCTGGCCGGCGTCCGGACCAAGGTGCGCGCCATGGTCGGCTCGATGACCGCCGACATCAACGTGCGCCTACGCGGCGGCACGTACCGGCTGGCCGAGCCGTTCACCCTCGGCCCGGCGGATTCGGGCGCCAACGGCCACCAGGTCGTGTACGCGGCCTACGGGACAGAGCGGCCCGTGTTCAGCGGCGCGCGCCAGGTGAGCGGTTTCAGCCTTTACGACGGCACTCGCAACATCTACCGGGCTGTTGTGCCGCCCGGAACGACGAGCCGTCAGCTGTTCGTCAACGGACAGCGGGCCCAGCGCGCCCGCGGGCCGCTCAACCCGGGCGGGTTCACCCTGAAGAACTCCAGTTTCGTCACCGGGGACACGTCGTATCGATCGTTCACCATCACCTCCGCCGTCGAGGTGGCCTACAACCGCGACTGGAAGCACATGCGGTGCCCGCTGGCGGGTATCACCGAAGCCGACGGCGGTGGCTCCAGCCTCGACGTGGCACCGGCCTGTTTCGCCAACAACAACACCTCGGTGCCGAACCTGGGCTTCCCGTTCAACGGCGCCGGGCTGCCGAAGCTCGAGGGCGTCAGCTGGGTGGAGAACGCCTACCAACTGCTCGACGAGCCGGGTGAGTTCTACCTCGACACCAACACGAGTCACCTGTACTACAGGCCGCGACCCGGTGAGAACCTCGCCACCGCTCAGGTGGACCTGCCGGTACTGGACAAGGTCGTGGACCTCAGCGGAACGCCGGGGCACTTGGCGCCCGTCAACGACACCGACCCACGTGCGACGTACTCGCCGTCATGGCGGACCTCCGGCGGGCGTCCGCACGGCGACTTCGACAACGACGTGCACTACACCACGGTCAACGGTGACTCGATGACCTTCACCTTCACCGGTACGGGCTTGGACGTGCTCACCGAGGTCAACACCGACGGCGGTGCCATCGACGTGTACGTCGACGGCGCAAAGATCAAGACCGTGTCGGCGAACGGACCGGTCCGGCTGGCGCAGCAGCCGGTGGTGTCGGTGACCGGGCTGTCCACGGGTGGGCATACCGTCAAGCTGGTCAAGGCAGGCGGCGACTATCTGGTGGTGGACGGGTTCACGGTGATCCCCGACCGGATCGCCCCGGTGCACGACATCACCTTCCGCGGGGTCACCTTCGCGCACACCACCTGGAATCTGCCCTCCACCGTCGGCTACATCGACAACCAGGCCGGCGTGCTGTGGGATGCCGCCACGCGCCGCTCCATCCGTATCCCCGCGGCGGTGCAGGTGCACCGTGGGCGCGGCATCGCCTTCACCGACGTCGAGATCGCCCACACCGGAGGCACCGGTATCGACCTGGCCGACGGCACCCGTGAGTCGACGTTCACCGGTAGCCGGATTCACGACACGTCCGGTGGCGGCGTGTCACTCGGTGAGGTCGACGATTACTACGTCACCGACCCGACGCGGATGACCAGCGGCGACACCATCTCGCAGAATGTCATCGAGTACGTCGGGCAGGACTACCAGGACGCGGTGGGCATCTGGGCGGGCTACACCCGGGGCATCACCCTCGCGAACAACGAGATCGCGCACACCCCGTACTCCGGCATCTCGATGGGCTGGGGCTGGGGCTGGGCCGCGAGCTGCGAGTTGCAGGCGAAGCAGAACAACTTCCCGGTCGGCTCCTGTCGTCGCGGCACCAACTACGCCGGTGCCAACAAGATTGTCGAGAACTACGTCTACGACGTCATGGGCGTGCTGCACGACGGCGGGCACATCTACACCAACGGCGGTCAGGGCGGTCACGATGACACGCTGACCTCGGAGTTCCGGGGCAACGTGCTGAGCGGTGGCACCCACACCAACAACATGGTCTACCAGGACGAAGGCAGCTCGAACTGGGACACCCGCCACAACGTCATCCACTTCGCCAACGGCTCGTGGACCGGCATGTGGACCCCGACCATCCATGACATCCGCATGCACGACAACTTCTATGCACCGGCGGGTAGCTACAACAACGGCACCAACGTCGTACTGAGCAACAACACGGAGGTCAAGAACGGCGACTGGCCGCCGGTGGCCCGGGAGATCATCAAGACCGCAGGACCGTCCCGCGCGCTGCGAGCGAACCGGAGCCGCCTCGACGACTTCGACCTGTCCATCGAGTACCGCGGCTCGTGGATCGCACCAGGATTCCGAGGCCTCGGTGACTTCCACGAGACCGTGCACGGCGCGCACAACGACGGCGACTCGGCCACCTTGACGTTCACCGGTGCCGGCGTCGGCGTGATCGGGGAGAAGAACTCCGACCAGGGCGACATCGAGGTCTTCGTCGATGGCGTGTCCCAGGGTGTGATCAGCACATCGGCGGCAGGCAGGCAAGTCCAGCAGACGTTGTACAGCACCGACGACCTGGACCCCGCCACCCCGCACACCGTGCGGGTGGTCAAACGCAGCGGCCAGTACGCCACCCTCGACGGGTTCCTTGTCTGCGCCACGCTGTGCGGTGACAAGTAGTTCATCGTGGCCGCGGTCGCCCCTGCCGCGGTGGCGCTCAGGTGATCACCCTGTCTGGTCAACATGCGGAATTTATTCGAACTATCGGGAATATCGAAACCGTCCGTTGACCTGGTCGTCGTACGCCTGTACAAAATTCGAGTTGTGAAGAGATTGGCGAAATCGGCAGTAATGCTCTGTGTCCTCGGGTTACTTCCCGTGTCGACCGCTGCTCCGGCTGTGGCTGATATCATTAACGGACTGGAGCACAAGAATTCCGTCAGGGTGAGCAATAGATCATTCAGTGGTCACACGGTTTGCGTGTACCTCGACAACGTCTATGTCAATAGTCAGGGCCCCGTTAAGGCCTCCCAGGACTGCCGCAAGATCGGCGTGCGGCGTAAGTTCACCTGGTATTACGACTACTATGACAAGCATCCAAAGATCTCCGTCGTCGTGGAAAGCGATAAAAGGGTTTTTCCTTTTTCGTTCCCGTCTGACAAAGTTGCGCGCGACCTTTGCTTCCGGTTCAGTGCCAGTGGAAGTTTTCATGAGGCCAAGGACTGCGATATGTGATTTAGTGGGCGGAAAACCGAGCGTGGCGGTTTCGGCCTGAGGTGAGCGTGTGCGCCCTTGGGCGTGGCTGAACGCATGAACGCCACTTTCGCAACGTTCACTGTTGCGGAAGTGGCGTTCATGCCGTCCCGCAATCAAGTGTCCGGCCGCTTCCTGGTTACCTACGCGATCGGACGCCGGCACGCTCTGTGGGCAGATGGCGATGTTTCCATTCGCGATCTGCCCACAGAGGTGAAAGAAGCGTCAGGTGCAATTGCCGTTAATGCTGTCTCCGGTGTATTTGGCGTGGCCCCGTGCGTCGATCTGGAAGCAGTAGTTACGGTCCAGTGTGAGGCCCGTCTTGGTGATCCCCTCGGGCCTGCTGCCGGCCTTGACCAGTCCCCGTACGCCGACGTCGAGCCAGCCGCCGTTGTCGCCGTTCGAGGTGAAGTTCCACCGCTCGCTGCCGCCGCTCGTGCGGCCCACTTTCCACTTGTACACCTGCTTGCCGCCCGGCAAGTACAGTTCCGCGTTCGCTTCCCAGATGGGCAAGCCGTGGGTGGTGATGTGGATGAAATGGCGCTGGGTGGCCGCGTTGGCCGGTGCCGCGGAAATTCCCAGCAGAACACCTAAGGAAAGGACGATTCCCATCGAGCGGGTGAACAATTTCGACCTGCGCATGCTTACCCCTTTAATTTCACCTGGCCGGTCGTTCCCGGCGTAGGGAAATCATTGCATCTAGATCTGCCGAACTTCACTCGCATGGCCCAATCCAAGGGGAAACCCTCACGAGTCCATTACCTTGAGTTTAACCCGCGCGTTCCGGGGCTCACGTCACAGCCACACAGGCTGGGGCGCCATCTGTCGACAGGTGGCCGCAGGCGAGGGAATGTCGACCTGCGCGACCCCCTGCGGTCGCTCTCGCTCCAGTCTTGCGATCTCGGCATGGTCGGGGCCTGCTTGGTCAATCTCCGTCGGATGAGGGCCGAATGCGCCCCATATAGCTGAGTGAGACCCTCCTTCGTCCAGTCAAGCTTGGTGAAGGAGGGCCTCACTCGGCCTGCGACTCGGTTCAGGCCAGCATGGCTGCCGAGCGCTTAACGTTTCTTGACGGTCACCCAGACATAGTTGAACTTGTCCGCGTAGCTCACGTTAAAGGTGTAACGCTCGGGGGGAAGCACGGCGCCACATTCGTTATTCCAGGAGGGCTCCACGGAAATCGTGTTCAAGCGGTCGGGAAGGAAGCGTTGGGGGTTCGGGGTCCGCGCCCGCCCGCCACTGTGTCCAATGCCTGTAATGCATGCGCCGTTGACGCGAATTGACAGAACGTCGGAAATATGGTTTTTGATCCCGATGCAGGAATTTCCCTGTGGCGCTTGACACTTCGGCGGGTCGGCGGCGTAAGCCTGTCCTGGTAGTGCCACCGCTGCGAGCACAGTTGTGGTCACAGCGAGAAACCCCGCTGAAAAAGTTTTCGAATTCAATTGAAGCTCCTCAGTTGCTCGGCCCTGGTGGGCAGGGTCAAACATGGCGACCGGAACAGCCGCTCCGCTGGACCTCTCCGGTAAGACCGGAATGCTGTTGTCGTTGTGCGCATGCAATAGTGAGTCTAGTTGCCGGCAAGTACGGTCAACAGGCAAAACGGTCAAGACAAGGGAAATCCCTCACCAGCTTAACGAGCTGCTTCAGCGGTCTCGGCAGGCGGCGGTCAGCGACGAAGGCGGCAACCCAGTCACTGCGACGTTCTTCGAGTGTGCGTCAAAACACGTCCTTGTTCGGATTTCGAGGTCAAGTCGCGGGCCGTACCAGCACGCTCAGTGCCGGGCCGGTGCTCGGCCGGGCCAGCTTCCGTGCCTTGACCTCGACGGGGACGACCTCGCCCGACGGTCCCAGGCCGGCGAACTTCCCGGTGAACTGGGACCGGTCGCCTGCGAACACCTCGGTCAGCTCGCGAATGAGCATGTCGTGCGCGTCCGCGCGGAAGAGGCGAGGAAAGGATCCGCCGACCAGCAGCGGATCGGGTACGCGACCGAACACCCCGTGGAACGTCGCATCGACCGCCAGCATCCGACAGTCACCGTTCAAGACCGCTTGGCCCCAACTCATTGGCGCAATCCTTTCGGAGTCCGGCACGAGGGTCCATTCTGGGACAGGTCTGGCTTGACGCAAGGAAATTCCGAAATTCGCGGAGAAGAGGGGCGGAACGCTCCGGCGAGTGCGGATACCCCCGGGCTTGAGGTGCCGGCGGTCGTCGACGTCGCAGCTGGGCGGCAACTGCCGAGGTCACCGCGTCGAATGCCCGTTCGGGTGAATTTCGACAGTCGATCGATGACCGAATTCACCCACCCGGGCGTACTACCTCAAGCAGATCCGGGACGTGGCCTGCCACGCGATCGCGTGGTGCTTCGGATTCGCGCCTAGGCTTCACGGGCCGGCGTTCACGGTGCCGAGCATCTTCCCTTGGCGGGGCGTAGCGTGCCTGTTCGACACGGTCTTCGGCGCCCAGGCCCGCTGCTACTTTCATCGACTCCTTCGCAGATTCCGCATTTGGCGGAAAAGGTCGCGCACGTGCTGCGTTGGCAATTTCGTCCTTCAATAATGACTCATGCACAATCAAACGTACGATGATTCCTCGCGTACCCAGCCCGCCAGGCGGGCGGTGCTGCGCGGACTCGCTCTCGCGGGGCTGTCGGTCGCCGTCAGTTCCTGTTCTTCGGCCTCCAAGGCCGACGGGACGGCGGCGGCATCGGGCACATCGGTGCCCATGCCGCAGGGAGAGTTGCCGAAGACGCCGGACGGCGCGTTGAAGCGGCTGCTGGAGGGCAACGAGCGCCTCCTCGCCAACAAGACGCTGCACACGCAGACGCTCGACGACATCCGCCGCCACGCCACCGGGCAGACGCCCTACGTCCAGGTGTTCGGCTGCGCGGACTCACGGGTGCCGGTGGAGGTGGTCTTCGACGAGGACTTCGGCGACATCTTCGTCACCCGGACGGCGGGAAATGTCCTGTCGGACCCCACCATCGGCACGATCGAGTACGGGGTGCTGGCGCTCAAGACGCCGCTGATCGTGGTGCTCGGGCACCAGAACTGCGGTGCGGTCAAGGCGGCGGTGGACGCGATGAAGGACCCGGCCAAGATGCCGGCAGGCGCGCTGGGCGGACTGGTGTCCGCCCTCGTTCCCGCCGCGCGCGAAGCCAAGGAACGCGGCGATGACATCTACGCGGCCGCGCTCGAGGCGCACATCCGCTCGGTGGTCGCGACGCTGCAGCGCAACCCGGTGGTCGCCGAGTCCATCGCCGGTGGGAGCCTCCGCGTGGTCGGCGCTTCGTACGACCTGGCCACCGCCAAGGTCACGATGTACTAGAAACCGCCTGCTGCAATCGGTGATCTGGCTTCGCCGAGGTCGTGAGTGTTGCCGACGGTTCTAACCCAATGTCGGGTACTTAAGCTTTGGCTTGGACTGTCAAGCGTGCACTCACTTGCTTCCCCGGTGCTGGGGTTTCGGCGTGGCCAGGTGCCTGGCCACGCCGAAATTCCTTGATCAACCGTCCACAAAGGACCAAACGCGCCCGTTTCATCCCCCAGCGTCGCATTCAATCACGTTTCCGGGCGTCCCGGACGGAACGAACGCGGCTTATGTGTCGCTCACCGTCACAAAAGCGGCTTTTGTGCGTTCAACCGCAGAACGTGACGTGAACGCCCCTTCCGCAACGTTCAACGTTGTGGAAGGGGCGTTCACAACGTTGACGGCGGATCAGGTGTGACTGCCGTGGCTGCTGCTACAGGTGGGGGCGCGAGTCTCGTACGGCGAGGTGACAAGGGGCGCTCGTGTCACCTCTAACGACACAAGGGTGGCCCTGTGTCGTCACGACGCGGTCCAGTGCATCTCGATCGTGGAGAAGCCAGCGAGTCAGTAGATGGTGAGGCTCTCGTTGGTCAGGCCGAGTGCGGTCTGCACTGCCCTCTTGTCGGGTTTGCCTAAAGCGTTCAAGGGCATGACGTCGAGCAGGTGCAATGCCGTTGGCGCGTAAATAGGTCCTTTGTGCGCTGTGACGAAGTTGCGGACGAGTTCCAGGTCGACGGTGTGTCCGTGGGTCGGGACGATCACGGTGTGCATCTCCTCGGCGTCGTCCGGGCGGCGGACGCCGAACACCATGCACTGCGCGACGGCGGGATGGGTGAGGAGGAAGTCCTCCAGGTCGGCGGGGAACACCTGATGGCCGCCCAGTAGTTTGATGACTTCCTTGTAGTGGCCGCAGATGTACAGGTAGCCCGCGTCGCCTGTGCGCAACCAGCCGTCGCACAGGACTTCGGCGGAGAGCCCGGGCTGCTTCAGATAGCCCGCTCATGATCTTGTGGGAACGCACCCTGATCTCCGCCGGGCCGCAGACCGCGACCTCCATGCCGGGAACGGAGCGGCCTGCGGTGATTTGCCCGTGCCGCCCGATCAGATGATGTTCGTGGGGCAGGACCTTGGTGATGAGGCCGCCTGCCTCTGTCCGGCCGTACCAGCCGTGGAGGACGGGGCCGACCAGTTCCAGCGCGCGGTGCAGCCGGGTCGGCGACAGCAGGTGCTCGCCGTAGCCCAGCCAGCGCAGGCTGCTGACGTCGGTGGTCCCGGCAGCGGGGTGGTCGAGCATCTGCCTGAGGTTCGGTGAGATCATTTAGACGTGGGTGATCCGCTCCCGCTCGATGGCGGCGAGTACCGCGCCTGGTTCGAAGCTCGCCTGCAGGATCACCTGTCCGCCGGCCAGCAGCGTGGCGTCGGCGTCTGCTCCGGCTGAATGGGCGAGCGACGCGCAGGCGAGAAACCGGAGCTGGGCGGCGCGTGCGGTGATGACCAGGCTGCCATGTTCGAAGGAAACGCAGACGTTCTTGGGGATCCCGGTACTTCCGCCGGTCATGCGGATGCACCAGTCGTCCGCCGGCTGGGCTGCGGACGCCAGGCGCCGGCCCGTGTGCCGTGCCGCGCAGGCCATCAGATCCTCTCCCAGCTCGGTGGGGCCGAGGAACAACACGGCGGGAACACCTTCACAGCGGGCCAGTTCACTGGCTCGTTGCTCTAGTTCGGGATCGGCGAGCACGATCGTGGCGTCGATGCTCCTCACCGTGCGCGCCACGACCTCAGGCGCGACCAGCTTGTGGATCAGCTCGTGGAAAAGCGCGACGCGGGCACCGAGCAGATTCGCCGCGTACCGAAGGCTGAGCGCCTCGGTGCGATTGCCCGTCATCAGCGCCACCGTGCTGCCGCGGCCGACGCCCCGGCCCGCCAGTTCGGCCGCCAGCTGGTAGACATCGTCACGAAACGCGCCGGCGGTTATCTTCTGGCCGTTCGTGTCGGTGATGACAGGACGCTCAGGAGTGCGGGTGAATACGTAACTCTGGGACGTTTTGGCCGAGCCCGGCTGTAAAGGCATTGACGTGATGCTGTCAGACTTTGGTCATCACAGCGAGTCAAACCATTTATTACGCGGAAGGGCCAATGTGGCGTGCCTGACGGGTTCGGTGACCGGCCGGGCCGCAGGGCGTAAGCGGCGGCAAAGGGGGTCATGAGTGTTGCCGACGGTTCTATTTTGAGGGGAAGGCCAAACGTGGCGTGTTGTGGTGATCGTTGTGTCGTCCGCGCTCCGCGGCTGACGCGGATTTGGTGAGGGCCTCCCTCGCCAAATCCGGCGAGTGAGGGCCTCCCTCACCACGCATAGCTTGGTGAAGGAGGCCCTCACCAAGTCGAACTTGGTGAAGGAGGCCCTCACTCACTGAAGGCGGGGCGCGGAGCCGGTGGGCGAGTGGTGACTCTGCCGCATCCAACGGAGCAGAGTCACCACTCACCCCGCACACTTTCGTGCCGGACATCCGGGATAAAGCCCGCTTTATCCCGGGGAAGGTCCCCTCGCCACAGCCGATCGCGTGAAGGGAGCCTTCATTCCGCCAGGTCGGATGAAGGCTCCCTTCACTCACCGACCAAACTACCTAAAAGCGACATACTGGGGCAAAGGGTGAGCTCTTGAGTCCTTTGTGGACGCTAAGGATGCGCTCACCTGGACCTGTCGGCGACCACGCCATATTTGCCGTTCTACCCAATAACCGTCCGCAACACTCACGAGGGCGCTGCCCGGCGGGAGCGGCGCGATAACGCAGCCGTGTGATGTTCGCGGAACCACTCATAAGTGGCGCCGGACACAATATGGCCGGCGAATGAACCATAGGTGGCGGAATCACTCGCGAAAGTGAGTGAACATCGTGCTTACCGAATGATTTCCCTCAGAGTTACGAATCGGCGTCGTGCATTCGGGTGACCGGGGGCACGCGGACCTAAAGTCCATCAGGGTTGATCAGGCGTGCAAGGGGGCCGGCAGGAAAGCTGAACTGTGAGAGCGAAAGTCGCATCAGCTCATTCCCTGGTCAGGTGGGTCTCGTATGGTCACGCATTTGCCGCATGGCCTCCAGAAGTTGCTGGAGGTCACGGTCGGCATGCCATGGCCTGAGGGGAGCGAGGACGATCTCTGGGATCTGGCTCGTGCCTGGAGTGCCTTCGCCGGCGAACTCTCCGCGCTCGGGGACGACCTCATCACCGAGGCGAACAATTACTCGCAGGTGATCCAGGGCACGACCGGTGACAGCATCCGTGACGTGCTCGCGACCGATCTCCATGACGGCGCGATCCAGTTGCAGGAGCAGGCCGAGGCCTACTCGAAGATGCTGAAGAACGTGGCTGCCGACATCCAGAAGACCAAGATCATGATCATCGTGATGCTCGGGATACTGGCTGGCACGATCGCCTCCCTGCTGGCCTCCCTGTTCGGCGCACTCGCGGTGCCCTCGGTCGTCGCGGCAGCCAGGCTGGGCATCGGAATCGCGTTGCGTGCACTGATGACCAGGCTGATGGAGGTCGGCCTGCTCACCATGACCCGTGAGCTCGCGATGAAGGCGTTCATCGGTGCGGTCGCGGGCGCCGGGTTCATGGTGGGCCTCGACGCCGGGATCCAGGGTGTGCAGATCGCGCAGGGGCATCGGCAAGGCATGGACACCACGTCACTGCGGGGCAGCGCCATCGGCGGTGCGATCGGGGGCGCACTCGGTGGCGTCGCGCAGGGACTCGTCGGTATCGCGGGCAAGGTCGGTCGCGACCTCTGGAGGGCGATGCCCCGCTCGGTCCGCGCCTTCGGGCCGCTCGGCAGCGCCTTCCTCCAGATTCCGGCCGCGGCACTGAGCAACCCGCTGATCAACGCCGCCACGCACAGCCCTGGCAGCGCGATGGAGGGAATCTTCGGCGCGCTGGACACCGGTGGCGGCCACTCCCACGCGCATGTTCCCGGCGGCACTGTGAAGCCACTGGCGCCGCTGCGCGGCGTGGACCTGAGCGGCATTACCACGATCGCCGGGCGCAACCCCCTGCCTGTTAAGGGCGCGAACGGCACACCGGTCGGGACCGCTTTCAGCACGAACCCGCCTCCATTAACCACTGTGGACAAGCCCGTTGTGGACACCGGTGGTCGTCAAGGGAGTACGCCGCATCTCACTGTCGAAAGTGGACGCTCGGCCGGTGGGCATGGGACGCCCGAGCAGACCGGCCTCAGCACGAACGGGCGCGCCACCACCGGCGAGCCGACGGCGGTTCCCGGCGAGAGGGTGGTGTCTGGTGGTGGGGTTCGGCCTGCTGGGGGCGCGAAGACCGGCAAGTCGGTGGTGCCTGGCGGCCGCACCGGTACCGGGACGCCTGCGGCCGGTCGGGGTGGGGATGTCCGAACAGGTGGTGAGCCGCGCGGTGTCGCCGGGTCCGGCCATGGCGGCAAGTCTTCGCTGCCTGCCGAAAGTGGCCAGGGAGGTACTGGGTCCCGCGTCGCCGTGCCGGATGCCGGGCGCGGTGCCGATGCAACAGCGGCTTCCGCGGTCCGCGGCGACGGGGGCCTGCGGGTTCCGGTGGCAGGCGGGCCGTCGCGGCTGGTCGCCGAAGGTGGGGCGCCGAGTGTGCCCGCTGAGGGTGGGAGCGGCGCCGTGAAGGCACCGGAGCCCGTGTCGGAAGGAAACAGCGCCATCGAGCGGTCGCAGCCTGTGGCCGGTGGTGGCCGAGGCGGCGAGACGACCGGAGCCGGAGACCGCACCGGCGTCGCCCATCCGGCCGCGGGTGGCAAAACGGTCGGATCGATGGCCACGACCGGCAGCGGACCCCGCGGAACCGAGAGCTCGGTCGAGGTCGGGGGGCCGTCCAACGCGGCGAGTGACCGGCCGGTCGTCGACGAGACGTCCGGCCGTTCGGCGCGGGGCGGCGAATCGGTCGAGCAGGCGCGGCCGAAGGAAATCACGTTGTCCCGCTTCCTGGGAGAAACTGAAGTCCCTGGCGGGCTGACCACCCAGTACGGCAAGCCCGTCGGACTGCCGTTGAGCCATGACGACGCGGGAGGTGCCGCTTTCCAGCGCCGAGCCGAAGGTTCGGGTAACGAAGCCCAGCAGGTTCCGGCGGCAGTGCTCGGCCACCGCGGGCCAGTCGTCGCCACCCCTCTCGCGCGGGTGCCTGCCGAAGGCGGTCGGCTCACGGCCGACGTGGCCGATGGCCGGAAACCGGCGGTGGACGCCGAAGTCTTCACCAAGGTACGCACTGCCGCGCTGTCCATGCGGGACCCCAGCGGCGGCCGGGACCTGGTGGCGACATCCACGGCGGGCAGCTTCGGCACCGCGCTCGATCGTTCGTTCGGTGACGGCGCCGCTCGCCCCGAGCCCGGGTCACGTCTTGCGGCCGACCCGATCCCGCTGGACGGCACTTCGCTCCGGATGTCCAGCGCGGGGACGCCTGACGTCGGCGACCTGGTGCGTCGGGAGCCCGCCGCCGACAGCGGGACCCGGCGTCAGGCGACGGTGCCCGATTCCGGTTCGGACCGGATCCGGTTGGCAGGCCAGGTAGGCGGCCAGCGGTTCAAGTTCTTCGCCGACGAGGTCAGCCACGCGCCGCTGGAGCGGGGCGGCCGGGTGGTGGGCGTGACGTTCACCGCGGGCCGTGGCCGCGACGGCGCCCTCGAGTGGGCGGCCGCGCCCGGCAGCGGGGAGCGGACCGCGCTGGTGCCTGCCGGGCACGACAGCTTACCTGCGGCACGTCAGGCGGGAGTGGTCACCGAGCGGCGGTCTCCGTGGCCCCACAACGTGTTCTTCATCAACGCGCACGCGATACCGCGGCGCGTCGCCGTCACGCTGGAGAACGGGACGGAGGTGGGGATCAGCGGGGGCGCACTGGCCTATATCGCCGCGCAGCTGCCGGTGTTCCGAGCCGCGGTCAAGGAGGACAGGCCTGCGGCGTTCGTGTTGCTGTCCTGCGCCGCGGGCGCCGTCGCGGACGGGGTCGCGCAGATGTTCCAGCAGACGCTGGGCCAGTCGTTCAAGTACGACCGGCCGGTGATCGCCCCGACCGGCCCGCTCGACCTCGTCACTGGGGGAGAGCACGCCGGGACGACCGCGGTACTGGGTGGCGGGGTGTGGCGGATGTTCACGACAGGCCCGGCGCCGCTGCTCGGCCTGCACTCCGGCAAACTGCGCTTCTTCCGGCCAGAGGACATCAAGGGTCCCGAGCCGCTGGTCGACGGTGAGCGGGTCGTGGGCATCACCTATCGGGCGGAGGCCGAACCGCCGGGCGCGTTCGACCGTGACCGGGGCACCTTGTTCGTGGCCGCGGATGGCACCCGCGATTCGTTCGGTGTCACGCACGTCAGCGGCCGCAGGCTGGCCTTGGACGGTGAGGTGTTCGCGCAGCTCGTGGGCGCTTCGGAGCTGTTCCGGCGTGCCGTGCGCGGCGCGGGCTCGATCACCCTGCTGGCCGATTCGGCAGGCGCGCTGCGCCGGCCGGGCGGCGCGGCCACTGATTTCCAGCGTGCGCTGGCGGCGGCCGGACACGACCGTCCGGTCTTCGCGCCGGTCGGCGTGGTGACGGGAGACGGCCGATGGCACCGTTTCGCGTCAGGGGCGCGGGAGGCGCCTTCGCGGCCGGTCCGTGCCTTCGACCTGGTGGGCATGGCGGACGGCAGGGAGCGGCGGTTCTCGTTGACCGACGTCGACGTCGCGCCGCTGGAGCGGGACGGCCGGGTGGTCGGCGTGACGTTCGCCTCCGGTGAGCTCCGGGACTTCGCGCGCCGCTGGGCCGCCCAGCCAGGGGACCGGAACCTGACCTCGCTGGCATCGTCCGGGCATGACGAGTTTGTGTCGGCACGCCAGGCGGGCGCGGTCACCGTCCGGTGGGCTCCCTGGCCGGACAACGCGTTCTTCGTCACCGGTCACGCGGATTCGGGCCGTTTCCCAGTCCAGCTGAGGGACGGCGCCCGGGTAGCGGTCGACGGTGAGGTACTGGCCGGGGTACTCGGGCAGCTGCCGGTGTTCCAGAGCGCGGTCCGTGAGCACCGGCCGGACGCCTTCGTGCTGGTCGCGTGTGCGACCGGCGCGACCGAACGCGGGGCCGCGCACCGGTTCCAGCGGACGCTGGCCGAACGGTTCGGGGGCGACTACGACCGCCCGGTCGTCGCACCGAGCACCGCGGTGCAGGCCGTCATCTCCCCGGACGTGGCAACGATGGTGACGCAGGGTGGCAGGTGGCGGATGTTCACCACCGGTCCGGTGCCACTGCTCGGGGTCGACGAGACGAACCGGGCACGGTACGTCAGTGCCGCGGAGATCGCCGGCCGCCCGTTGTCCGCGGGCGGACGCCTGCTGGGGATCACCTACCGGGCAGACGGCGAGGGGGCCCAGCCGGCGGGCGGCGCCGCCGGCAGGTTCTTCGTGGCGGCGGACGGACGGCCCGATTCGTTCGGCGTCCTCACCACAGCGGGGCGCAAGTTGTTCCTCGACGGTGACGCGTTCGCCAGGCTGGTGCGCGAGTCGGCGCCGTTCCGCAGGTTCCAGGAGGAAACCGGGACGGCACCGGTCGTGCTGCTGGCCGATTCGGCCGGAGCGGCGGGCAGGCCGGGCGGCGCGGGCTGGGACTTCCGCAACGCGTTCGGGCATGGGGAGGTCTTCGCGCCGGTCGAGACGGTGACCGCCGATCGATGGCGCGTCCTGCGTTCGGGGACGCTGAGCCCGCCTGTCGACGGAGATCTGCCGAGGCCGCAGCCAGGCCCTGCCGAGTCACGGTCGTTCCCCGCCGACTCCGGCGATCAGGGCGCTCGATTGGCGAAGTGGTTCGACGAGGCGGATCGGCGGCATGCGGCGGCAGACGGGCCGCGCGAGGGTTCGCTGGCGAAGTGGTTCGACGAGGCAGACCAGCGGCACGCGGCCGCCGACGCGCCGCGCGAGCGTTCGGCCGACTGGCAGGAGCAGGCGCGGCAGAACGCGGCGGAAGCCGCCGAGCGGGCGAGGGCGACCGCGAGCGAGGCCGCCGAGCGGATGCGCCAGGGCGCGGTGGCAGCCGCCGAGCGGATGCACCAGCGTGCGACGGGACAGACCGGTGAAGCCGGGGCGCACTCCGGAGCTGCCGCGCCGGAGTCCCGGCCCGATCCGTCCCCGCCGGAGTTGTACGGCCCGGCGGGCCCCGCCGAGCGTGTTCATCGTGCCCGGATCGACCGGCCTCAGGTGGAAGGCGACGTCGACGGCGCCGGGCTGCGCGCCGCGATCACCACCCTGCTCGGCACGAAGGACGGCCTGCGCAAGCTGGTGGACCACGCGTTCTCCGACGACAACCTGAAGAAGGACTTCGACAGGGCGCTCGAAGGCGGGATGGTCGTCGATCTCGGTGCGAGCGGCAAGGGCGGGCAGGTCACGATCGAAGCGGTGGCGCTGAGTGCGCCGCGCGAGCCGTCGAAGGCCACCGCCTCGGTCTCGCGTGAAAACGGTGGCGGAGCGGTCAGGCAACGCCTGCAGACCGTCCGCGGCGCGGTGACTACCGAGCCGAGGGCTATCCGGGTGCCGATGCCGTTCGTGATGTTCGCCGCGAAGGTGGCCGGCCTGGTCAACATGCGCGGCTCCGAGCTGCGCTCGACGACCACGCGCGAGGTGAAGACCAAGGTCGCCGAATCCGATGTCGAGACCACGACCGCCCAGCACGACGTCACCTACCGGATCACCGTGCGGAAGCCGGGGCGGCACTGGTGGAGCAAGCCGGTGGTCCAGGTCGGCTATCACGACGTCAAGACCGGGCTGGCCTGGCCGGAGCGCACGCCCGCCGTGACGGCCGATGACGCGGTCAAGGTCGCTCCGGTGCTCCCGCACGCCGTTGAGTACATCGAGTTTTCCGGGCTGGGCCAGGTCTATCGGGCCGTCACGAGTGCGCTGGACACCGTGTCGGCGACCGATCCGGAGATCCGGCGGTTCCGCGGCTGGCTTGATCGGCTGCCCGCCAGCGGGCGCGCGCTGTTCAGTGGTGAGCCGGTGCGGGAGTCATTCGAGTTCGGCGGGAGCAAACCGGTCGAGGTCGTCGTCGCGATCGCGGCCAAGGACACCGAACAACTGGCGGATGTGCGGGGTTCGGTGACCCACACGCGGAAGCTCGGTGTCGAGAACCTGGTGACCCAGTCGTACACGCGCCGCTGGGGTGCGGGCCTCACGATCGGTTTCGGCGACTTCATCCATCAGCTCGGTGGCTATGCCGGCTTCGTCGGCTCGACCTACCGCAACACCAAGACCGGCACCGTCCGCTCCGATGAGCATGGCCACGAGCTGACCAGGGTGTACGACGGACAGCTCGCCAAACAGCGGGTCGAGCTCGGCTACGTGGTGCGCGCCGGCGACAAACCGTCCGTCGTCGTGCCCGGTACGGCGACGGTGTGGACCAGGCCCGGCGAACCCGCACCACGCGCCGAGACCGAGCCTGCCGCGACACCCGTGTCGAAGGATCCGGCCGGTGCGGACCGGTTCGCGCTGCCCGACCGGGTCGACGCCCGCTTCCGCCTGCCCGAAGCGGTCGTCGCCGACATCGTGGGCAGGGTGCTGCACCGGCTGGAAGCGACCGGGCGGGTCAGGGCGAAGGACCTGGCACGGCTCAACGAACGGCTACGGGCTTTCCTCGCCGAGCGCGCCAGGGAGGTGGTCCAGGGCGGCGACGGGGTGCGGTTCCCGCTCAGTGCCTGGCACAAGGGCGCCCCTGATGTGTTCGTGCGCGGCGTGCTCCAGCCGGAAAAGGCGCGCTACCTCGGAGTCGCGGAGTCGGAAACCTTGGGCGGCAAGGTGTCGCTCGGCCACACGCACATCGTGGAGGTCTCCAAGGGCGTCGACCGTTCGCGCGGCCTGGTGGGCAACGTCTACAAGAGCAAGCCGGCCAGCACGGTGCTGAACCTTCAGGTCACTCGCGAACAGAACTATCGCGACACCGGGAAGTCGGAGCAGCACGTCGGCATCGAGAAGTCGCTGAAATCGGCGGAACCGGTGCACCGGTTCGACTATCCGGCGGAGTTCGAAGTGCGTACGGGCGGCCGCTGGTCGGCGCCCGGCGAGCTGCTGCACTGGCGCGACGGCGGTGAAACCAGCGGTTACCCGGTGGCCAAGATCGACGGCAGGGTCGAGCTGGCGGCCACGAACCGCGGTGGGGACGTCTTCGACGCCGGTGCCCGAGCGCGCCGCGAGGAGGAGACCGCGAACTGGCACGATGACGCCACCCGACCTGGCCTGCGCGCCGGGAGCCTGCCGCCGGGATTCGCGCTGGAATCACTCAAGCCGGTGCCCGACCTGCTCGGCACCGTCACGGCGATGTTGGACGCCCCGGCAGGCACCCGCTGGCACGATTGGCTGTCGACGTCCGCCGTGGGATCACGGCCGCCGGAGATCGACCAGCACAAGGGCAGACCGATCTTCGAACGTGAGGCAGGCGAGCCGGACGAGCGCAATGTGGCACTGGACGAGCTGGAGAACTTCGCCGCCCCGACGGCACGGACCGCCCAGTTCGAGCGCGTCGCGCTGTTCCAGGACACCGTTCGGCTGAAGAGCCACAACCAGCCTGGCCTGCTCGGCAGCAGGGAGCTCGTCGCCAGGGTCGACCTGTCCGCGCGGCTGGGGAACCCGCGTCTCATCGCCCGCGACGAGACGCACACCTTCCAGCATTCCGGAAAGGCGCGCACCACCAGGGAAGCCAAGGCGGAGACCGGGGCTGGTGTCAAAGCCAGGTTGACCCTGCTGGAGGTCAAGCCGGTCAACCGGGTGCTGGCGGGTGGCGCGGAGCTGGCCATCGGCGTGGGTCACACGCACACCGACGGGGTCATCAAGATCGACAGCGCGACGGTCACCGCACGCGGCGACCGGGTCGAGCGCGGCTACCTCGTCGGGTTCGACGCCACCTACGAGGTGCGGACCTCCGCTCGTCGTGACTGGGGTGACGTGGTGGGGTTGTGGCACCACGGCACCACGCGCGACAAAGCGAAGTGGATCCACCTGCCGGACGCGGTGAAGATCTGGGTGCCTGCCGGCGAGGTGCACCGGGTTGGCGAGCTGACCGCCTCCGACGTGGCGAAGCTGGCGGCGACCGAGGCCGAGCGTTACCGCGGCGAGCGCGTGGACCCGGTCGAGCCGGCAGGCGCGCCCGAGCTCGCGGAGCACGCCGTGCCGACGGGGGAGGTCCGGGCTCCTGGCAACGTGGGCCGTGGCGCCGGAACTGTGCAGCTTTACCGGCTGGAGGCAGGCACCGAACTCGTGCATCAGGTGGAGGAACGGCTGAAAGCCTGGGCGGACGAGCACCGGGGGCCTGGGGTGGTCGCCCACGAGGCACACGTCAAATCCGCCGGGACACTGCCGCGGTCGCCCTTCGATCCGATCAACGACCGGCTGGTGTACGACGTGCTGGGGCCGACGCTCACCGGCGCGGTCGCCGACTCCGCGCTGAGGGAGATGCTGACCGGCGGCCGGTCGATCTTCATCGAGGGCGAGACGGCGTTCGGCAAGGTCGAGCAGCTGGTCGTGCTGCGGGCCGAGCCCGGCGAAGGCCGTTACCACCGCACGATCACGGAGGACACGGGGTCGGCGGAGGTCGAGACGATCCAGGCGGCGGGCACCACCGATCAGCACCGCTGGGCGCTGGACGTCGGGCTGAGCGCCGTCAGCTCGCTGAGCGCCGAGCACCGTCCTGGCAGCCTGCTGCTCGCGGGGCTGGCCGCCACGCGCCGGTTGACCGCCACGACCGAGGTCACCCACGAGCGCAAGGACACCGTGACCGCGGCGCATTCCGGCGAAGCCGTCCAGTTCGTGCACGACCTGCGGGTCACCATGGAGGTGTATCCGTACGCCAGGCGCGGGCACTACAGCAAACACCTGCCGGCCTGGTTCCCGACACCGGGCCCGCGCGCGGTCGGCGCGCTGTGGCGCAGCGAGTTCGAGCTGCCGGGTGCGATCCGGTCGACGGTGCCGAAGGAAGACACCATCCCGCTCGACGGGGGGCCTCAGCGGCCGATCGAACATGTCGCCGATTCGCTACGGGACTGGCAGCGGCTCACCGGCAGGCAGCCGGGCCTGGCCGCGGACGCGGTGGTGCACGTCCGTTCCTTCGCCGCGCCCGGGCTGCACGCCGCGCTGAACGCGCTGGCCACCGGCGCCGACGGCCGTCCCGCGCTGCGGCCACGTGCGGGATACCAGCTGCGCAGTGCCACCGAGTCGGCACCACTGCGTGCGAACGTGCGTGAACTGCTCTCGGCGGAGGGATACGTGATCCCGGTGGCCGGTGACGCGATGTCCTATGTCCGCCTCACGGCCGATCTCGTCGACCGGGAACTGGTCCGGGTACTCGGCGGCGCGCCACTGAAGCTGGACGTGAACGACACGCGGACGGCCAAGCTGACCAGCGACCTCAAGGGGGAGCTGGGTTTTTCCTCCACTCTCGACATCAGGGCGCTCAACGCGGGAACGGAACGAGGCCGTCCGGCCGTCATGATCAGCGACACCACCGTCCCGATCGTGCCGCTGGCCGACTACAACACCACTTCGCTGAGCACCAGGCGGACCGAACCGGCGCGTGAGGTGGACGGTGAACAGCGGTATCTGGTGCGGGTGACCCCGCTCTGGGGGCTGCGGCCGGTCTACCGGGCCAAGAACGCGCCTGCCGAGTGGGCCTCGGCGGTGCGGACCGGGCCGGACGAGCCGATCCTGATCGAACTGGATCGACGCGGCCTGGAGTCACTGGGACTGCACGATCCAGGCTTGCCCACTCCGCACGTGGCGAGCACGCCGGCCCGGCGGAGTTCGAGCGAGGACGTGCCTACCTCGTTGGCGGACTTCGCGTTCCGGCGGACGTACGGCCGTCTCCGCTCGGACAACAGCTGGCCGGGCTGGGCGTTCTCGAGATCGTTCGCGTCGCGCGGGTTCGGACAGGAATTCCGGAGCGACGTCGAGGTGCCCAGGCCGGTGCAGGCGGTGCCAGGCGGGCTGTTCGGGCTGACCGCCACCGGCGAGCTGCGCTCGTTCGGCGCCGAGGAGGTGCAGGTTCACCCACTGACCAAACGCGGGCGCACGATCGGCATGACCTTCCTGCAGGGCGAAAGCCTTCACTTCGACGTCAGGTGGGCGAAGGGCGTCATCCCCGGCAAGGAGTTCACGCGCTACTTCGCGCCGGGTACGGCGCCGTTCTACGACCGGGCCCGGGGACGTGGCGTACAGCGCGGCGCCGCGCCGTGGCCGAAGAACTCGTTCTACATCAGCACCCACGGTGCGCCGGGATCCTTCATGGCGACCCTCACCGACGGCACCACTGTGCGGGTCCCCGGATCGAGCTTCGCGCGGGCCGTGGCCGCCGCGGCGCCGTTCCGAGCGGGCGTGACCGCCGGCGATCGGCGCGCGATCGTGCTTCTGGTCTGCCTGGCAGGCGCAGACTCCCGTCGCGGTGGGGCCGCGTACGACTTCCAGCACACCCTCGAGGCGGAGTTCGGGCACCGGCAGCCGGTGGTCGCCGCGACGCGGGTGGTCGACCTGGCGTACGACGTGGGCACGGTGCTGAAGCACTCGGTGGCACAGCGGCTCAAGAGCATGGTGACGGGTAGCCTGCCGCTCGCGCACGCCGCGATCACCGGGATACGTGAGGGTGGTCGTTGGAAGGTGTTCTCGGCAGGCTCCGCCGGGTTGCTGGGTGTCGATGCCGCCGACGTCACGAGGTACTTCACCGCGTCGGAGGTCCGATCGGTGGCGCTGACCGATGGCGGCCGCACGGTCGGCGTGTCGTTTCAGGCCGAGGTGGCTCACGAGCGCTCGGCCTATGGCGGGGAGGTGCCGTGGCCTCGGCGATCCTTCCTGGTGGACGTCCAGTCGGCCGGTGGCGAGTTCCGGCTCCAGCTGCGGGACGGCAGCAGGGTGAAAGTGGGCGGCGCCGGTCTGGCCAAGGTCGTGCTGCAGTCCGTGGCGTTTCACGCGGCGGGAGCCGTGGGCCAGCCGGTGTCGATGCTGCTGCTGGCCCGGTCGGAGGCCGGCCAGGCACCGGCTTCCTCGGCCGCGCCGGAAGATTTCCGGGAGACACTCAGCGAGACGTTCGGCTTCGACCGGCCGGTGTTCGCGCCGAAAGCGGTGCTACCGCGGCCAGGCGACGCGCTGAGCGTGACGGGATGGCGCGAGGTCACGGTTTCCCGCGTGCGCGAGGCCTGGACTGCCAGGCAGGTTGATTCCTCCCTCGGTGTCCGGAGTGCGCTCCCAGCCGAGCTGGCAGGCTGGCACGAGTTCTCTTCGGCTGATGTCGAGTTCGGTGTGGTGCACAGGGACAACAGGCCTGTGGGGGTTGCGGCGATCACACCGTCGCGTCTCGGTGTTACCGCCGCCGGGGTGAGCCTCAAGGACTTCCTGACCCCGAGCGGGGCCTGACCGGGTTGAAGCGCTCAGGGTGACATGTTCGACGGTCACCGGAAACCGTGGATTTTGACGACCTCCGACACGTCGGTGCGCCGCACCACGGAAAGCGGGCCCAGTCCGGACAACGCCTCGATCACCTCCTCGCGCAGGCACGGCTTGGCCGAGGGCGCGGTGACCAGGCCGACCGTGGCGGCGCCGGTGAGCCAACCCGGCCGGATCTCTCCGGTGTTCGTGAGGCGGTGGGTCTCGGCGCCGCTGGCGGCGGCCTGGTCCGCCAGCTCCCGTGTGCTGGCCGGCCCCGCGGCGCCCAGCACGAGGACCACCTCACAGACGGCCGCCACGGCGCGCACCGTGCCGAGGTGATCCGATGCCGCGTAACAGAGTCCGTCGGGATGTTGGCCGCGCAGGCCGGGGAAGCGGGCGCGGAGCGCGCCGACCAGCTCCAGCACGTCCTCGACGGGGACACCGCCGCTGATCAGGTAGGAAACCCGGGCCGGGTCGACTCGCAAGGCCTCGATGTCCCGCGGCGACTCGACCAGCACGGTGGCGCCGGGTGCTTCGCCCGCGAGTGCGGAGACCGCGGCATGCCCGGCTTTGCCGATGATCAAGACCGTGTCACCGCGGTCGGCGAACCGCCGCACGTCGGCGAGCATGGCGTCCACCAGCGGGCAGGTGGTGTCGACGATGCCGAGCCCGCGGTCCGCGACTTCCACACGCAAGCTCGTCGGAACGCCCGACGGCGGGAAAACGACCGTGCCGCCGGGTGGCACAGCGGCGAGTTCGCCGACCACGGTCACCGCGTCGAGGCCGCTCGACTCGAGCGGCCCACCTTCGATGACGTACGCCTCGCCCGGGAGGTCTTCCACCATCCGGCTCGCTCGTCTCGCACCGGAGCAGACCGGGTTCGTGACGGCTACCAGCAGGCGCCGGGTACGCCAGACCGCCGACCACGATTCGATCGCCTCTTCGGCGGCCGCCAGCGCCACGGGGTCTTTCGCGCTGGCGGACGCCGCGATGCCGACCGCCTCGCCCGCCATGTCGAGGTACGAAGCGGTGAACAGCACCGCGTCGCCGGAATGGTGTATCGGCAGGAAAGACTCAGTGGTCCGATGTCCGCGCCTGCGCAGGCTGCCGATCACCAGCGGTGCGGCGGAACAGCGCACCGGCCCGCGTACCGGGTGGTCGAACCAGCCGACCCTGACCTCGCCTGATGGAACGCCGCGGGTCAGGAAGCGGCGCCGCTCCACAGATCGGTTCATCGAAGGTCCTGCATTGTGCAATTTGCCGTCATGGTGACTAATCGTAATCGGCAAAGCCGGAACTTGATCATGGTCGAGGCCAGAACAACGCCAGTGGATGACTTGTGTGCCCGAGGGGTGTAGCGGTCGATTACCGTTAGGCCTCATGGTGAAGCGCCGTCGCTCTGTGGAGTAACGCGCGGACTGCCGGAGACTTCTGGTGCGGCCGCATTCGGGCACGGAGTGTGACCATGGCGGTCCTGACCCGTCCACTGTGGACGCTCGGGTAGGTGTCGAGGAAGCTGTTCCAGGCATCGGCCGCCTCTTCGACCCGGCCGCGGTCGAGCTGGAACTCGGCCAGGCCCGCCTGGGTGATGGCGCGCGCACGGGGTTCGGCCGCTGACCGGTGGCGGATCGACTCTCGCAGTGCCGCGATGGCGCCATCGGAATCCCCGGCGCTCGCGAGCACCGCCGAGCGCTGGTGCGCCAGTGACGCGTAGTGGTACGCGCCCACGGACGCGGACTCGTTCGGCATGATGTCGAGCTGGCGTTCCGCCGAGCCGAGTTCGGCGGCGGCTCGGCGATGGTCTCCCACGCCGGCCGAAGTGACGGCGAGCTGGCCGAGCAGGAACGCCTTCGTGGGTGCGGGCACCTTCGACGCGGCAGTCTCCACCGCGCTCTGCGCGAGGCGCGCGGCCTGGCCATGGTGCCCGAGAGCGTGTGCCTGGACGCTCATCGAACGCAGTGCGATCGCGTAAACCCCGGGGTCCTCCGCTTCGGCCGACAAGCGCAGCGCGGTCCGGTAGTACCGCTGGGCCGCACCGTGCAGCTCATCGTCGAAACACAGGAAGCCGAACAAGTAGGTCAATTCGGCTGCCACGGAAAGGAGTCTCTGCCGCAGCTCGGCGGTGGCCGTGTTCGCGCGCAGCCATGGCGCGATCGTTCCCGCCAGATATTCCGCCAGTGAATCCCGGACCAGGCTCGCCCCGAGAGCTCGTTCCGACTCGGAGAACAACCTCAGCGCCGCTGCCGCCGCTTCGATCTCGGTGGTGCCCAGTCGCAACGGATATCGCCGCGCCTGGCGCACTGCTTCCACGGGCGCCGCCATTTCGGGTAAGTCGGGCACGGTCAGCAAGCCCAGGCTGTAGACCGTGTACCGGAGCAGATCACGCCGGGTCGCGGCGCGGCCGAGGCCGGCGAGCTGGCTTACCACGGTGTTCTCCTTTTCGTGGTCCGGTCCGCCCGGCGTTCTCGCCCGGTGGAATCCCGCGTCGGACGGCGTGATCGGCCGCCCGAGCGTGCGAGACAACGCCTCGGTCACCAACCTCGGCACGGGCTCCCGCGGTTGGCCACCTGCCAGCCATTGGGCGCTGGAGGCTCGGCGGTACTTCACGCGTAGGCCCGTTTCGGCGGCGATCGTGTTGACACCGCGAGCCAGGTCGCCGCCTGTCCAGCCTGCTTCGGCGAGCAACGCGCGTAGCCGGTCGTTGGGCGAGCGCGAGCATTCCATTGAATCCCTCATTTCAGGTGAGACCGTCGGCGTAAGGGTCAATGTGTCAAGTCCGCCTCGAAGTTAGACGGCGGTGACCCTGCATGGGCATTGGCAGCGTCGCCGAAAAGGAGCCTACTTAGGGATGTACCCCTTCAGCAGAAGGCAAACGAGTGAGCCGACGCTCTCCCGCTCCGCCTTCGGCGTTCACCTGCACGTGAATCTGCACGGCCGACCGAGTGGAGTGAAACCATGCGAGCGGACGGAAAGTCACCGAACACCGTGCTGTTGGGCGGGCCCAGCGCGATAGCCGCACCTCAGCGGCTGCGCACGCTGGACGCCGCACAACGGAAATTCAAGCTCTGCCGCGGAAACCGATACGAACATTTCGTGGCCACTGACGAGACCGCGGAGGTCGGTGACCAGTTGCTGCATGTCTTTCGGTGGACGGAATTCACTCAAGTGGCCGAGTAAGGAGGAATCTTGTCGATGGTAAGTGATTTGTTCGGTCTGGCCGGGAAAACCGCGTTGGTGACCGGTGCTTCACGGGGAATAGGACGGGCGATCGCGCTGGGTTACGCCGAAGCGGGCGCCGATGTCGCCTTGCTCGCCCGCAGCACCTGCGCACTCGAGAAGCTCGCCGCGGAAATCGAAGAACTGGGCCGCCGCGCGGTGATTCTCACCTGCGACGTCGCCGATCGAGATCAGGTGCACCGGGCGGTCACCACGGCGCTCGCCGAGTTCGGCCGGATCGACATCCTGGTCAACAACGCCGGCGGTTTCGAATGGGCAGGCCCCTTCCTCGACCTCGAACCAGGCGACTGGGCGAAGGTGCTGCGTCTCAACTTCGACTCCGTGGTCAACCTGTGTCAGGAACTGGGTGCCCACTTCACCGACCGTGGCAGCGGCGCGGTGGTGAACGTGTCGTCCATCGCCGGGATGGCCGGCGTACCGATGATGTCGCCCTACGCCGCGTCGAAGGCGGCGATCCTTTCTCTCACCAGGACGCTCGCCGCGGAATGGGCGTCGACGGGCGTGCGGGTCAACGCGCTGACGCCCGGCTGGATCAGCACCGATCTGACGAAGACCTTCTCGGCGAACCCGCAGGCCTCGGACGGCCTGCTGAGCGCTGTTCCGGCGGGCCGGTGGGGCAGGCCGGAAGACGTGGTCGGCGCCGCGATCTTCCTTGCCAGTGATGCCTCCCGGCTGGTGACCGGCGCCAGCCTGGTCGCGGATGGCGGCGCCACCGCCTATGTGGGCGGCCCGACGATGCTCCAGCTGCTCGGCCTCGGCCGGATCCCTTCCTGAAATTCACTTTCCCAGCAAAGGAGAAGTACATGAGTGACCGCTCTGTCTTTCTGTTCCCCGGCCTTGGTGCCTATTCCAGCAATGTGTTGCGCGAGGCTCGCCGGTCCTACCCGCTGGTCGGTGAGCTGTTCGCGGAGATCGACGCCACTGCCGCCGAATACGGGGTACCGCCGGTTTCGGACGTGCTTTTCGGGCCGCGTGAGGCCTCGATCAAGGAACTGCTCGAAAATCAGGCGGAACTACTACAGCTGGCTATTTTCGGAGCTTCGGTGGCGACCCATCGAATCCTGGTCCAAGAAGGCGCGGACCCCTTCCTGCTGGTGGGACACAGCTTCGGTGAAATGGCGGCGCTCGTCTGTGCGGGCGCGTTCGATCTCGCCGACGGCGTACGGCTGGTGTGCGCGCGGACGGAGGCGCTGCGGCCGTGGGAAGGGCTCGGCGCGATGGCCGCGATCGGCGCGAACGAGGCTGTCGTCAAGCACCTGATCGGCTTGGTCGAGGAACCCGATCTGGTGATCGGTTGCGCCAATGCTCCGCAACAGACGGTGATCTCCGGGGATACGGCGGCCATCATGCGGGCAGGGGAGGCCGCCGAAGCACTGGGCTTCTTCTTCGCCAGGCTGAACCTGCCGTACGCCTCGCACCATCCGTCTATGCAAGCGGCGGTCGGCGACTTCATGGAGCTCATGAAACCGGTACGCCAGCGGCCATTGCGCCGTCCCGTGCTGTCACCTATCCACGGCCGCCGCTATCACGACGGAGACGACCTGAAGCAGGCGCTGGCCGACTGCCTCGTGCTGCCTGTCCACTTCACCGACACCGTCCGCACCCTGCACGCGCAAGGTTGCAAGAAGTTCGTGGAGACAGGCGCGCTCAACGCGCTGACCCGCTGTGTGCAGGCCACTGTGCCGAAGGTGCAGACCTTCGCGCCGCTGCTGGACCCGGCGGCGGAGACCGCTCAGCTGCGAGCGGCGGCCGAAGCACTGCGCGCGAGGACGACGGCCAAGCGGGTGGTCACCCTCACCGTTCCCGCGGCGCCACCGGAAGCGGCGGTGGTCGCGCCGGTATCGGTGCCGCTGCCGGTGCCTGTGAAAGCGGATGCCATCCCGGCGGCCAGGGTGGAAGAAGACGTCATCCAGCAGGCCGCGACGGTCTCGCACAACGGTGACGCGCGTCAGTCCGTGCTCGCTCGGCTGCGGGCCCTGTACGCCGACGCACTCGAGTACCCGGCCGACATCCTGACCGAAAACGCCGCGCTCGAAGCGGAGCTCGGCGTCGACTCACTCAAGCAGACTTCACTGCTGACCAAGGTCATCGAGGAGTTCAGGCTGCCGGACGAGCCCGGCGGCCTCCGGGTGTGGGAACTCGCCAACCTGGGCAAGATCGCCGACCACATCCTCTCCTCGGCTCAGGGAGCGCTCCGTTGACGGGAGAGTTCGCCGGGCGGGTCGTACTGGTCACCGGCGGCGTCAGGGGGCTCGGCAAGGAGATCAGCCGGGCCTTCGCGACCCGCGGCGCCCATGTCATCGTCAACTACTTCCACGCCACGACCGAGGCGCCGCGGGTACTCGAGGAACTGAGTGCGCTGGGATCGGCCGAGCTGCTGCGCGGCTCGGTGGCCGACCGCCGCCAGGTCGAGGCGCTCTTCGACGCGGTCGAGCGGCGGCACGGGAAGCTGGACGTGCTGGTGAACAACGCCGCGGCGGGCGCGCTGCTGCCCTTGGACGAGCTGGACGAGTCGCATTGGCAACGCGCGCTGGACACCAACCTGCGCGGCAGCCTCTGGTGCTCGCGGCTGGCGGCGAAGCTGATGGCGGGCTCCCGCGACCCGGCGATCGTCAACCTGTCGTCGGTCGGCAGCTCGCTGGTGATCAGCGACTATGCCACGGTCGGCACCTCGAAGGCCGCGGTCGAGGCGCTGACCCGGTACCTGGCCGTGGAGTTCGCCGCGGCGGGCATCCGGGTCAACACCGCCTCCGGCGGCCTGATCGACGGCACGGTCGCCACCATGTTCCCGCACGCGGCCGAGCTCGCCCAGCGGGTCCGGGAGGCGACCCCGCTGGGGCACCGGCTGGGCTCCGAGCGGGAACTGGCCGAGCTGGTGGTGTTCCTCGCCTCCCGGTCGGCTTCGTGGATCACCGGCCAGACCGTCGTCGCGGACGGCGGGTTGTCACTCGGTTCGGTGATGCTCTCGCCGAAAGCGGAACCGTCCACTTCGGACGAGCCTGCCGAGGATCCGGACGCGATCGCCGTCGTCGGCATGGGCGTGGTCACCCCTGGCGCCAACAATCCCGAGGAGCTCTGGCGGACGCTCAACCGCCGAGAGCACGTCTTCACCGAACCCGCCCTGTACGACATCGACTCGTTCCACTCCGTGGACCCGTCGGCCGAGGACCGGACCTACACGCGGCACTCCGGGTTCATCACCGGCTTCACCCCGCATCCGCGGCTACAGGCGGAACTCGACGACGGGACCGTGCCCAGCCGTGAATCCACCACGCTGTGGTTGCGGCACAGCCTGTTCACTGCGCTGGAGGGCGTCGGGACCCAGCGCGGCGACAAGTTCTTCGCCGCGTTCGGATACACCGCCGACGGCAGCCAGGAACTGGAAGAACGGCTGGTCCTGTCGGGCTATCTGGCCAGGACCGACGCCGACGTGGCCGAGAAGCTGCGCGCCAGGTACGACAGGCTCGGCGGCTCCGCCTACGAGTACCTGCCCCATCGTGTCGGCCGCAACGCGGTCCAGGACGTGCTGCCCGCCAACACCGAGCTCGTCATGGTCGACACCGCCTGCTCGTCCGCGCTGTACGGAGTGGACCTTGGCGTCAAGGCGTTGCGGGACGGCACGGCGGACGTGGCGGTCTGCGGTGGCGCTTTCGCTTACAGCGCGCGGAATCTGGTGCTGTTCTCGAAGCTGCACGGGTTGTCTCGCTCCGGCGAGGTGCGCTCGTTCGACGCCGATGCCAACGGAGTGCTGTTCTCCGACGGCGCCGGTGTGGTGGTGCTGAAACGGCTAAGCAAGGCCCGCGAGGACGGCGACACCGTTCTCGGCATCATCGAAGGTGTCGGGCTTTCGTGTGATGGCAAGGGGAAAGCCATCTACGCGCCCAACTCCGCCGGGCAGGCGATTGCCTTGAGACGTGCCTACGCGAAGAGCGGCGCGGACCCTGCGTCGGTTGGCTGGGTGATTGCACACGCGACCGGGACACAGGCAGGGGACACCGCCGAAGTCACCAGCCTGCGAGAGGTGGCGGGCGATGGCGCGGCGGCGCTGTTGTCGTCGAATAAGCCGATCATCGGGCACACCGGGTGGACGGCCGGGCTGGTTTCGCTTATCCACGGGCTGCTGGGCCTGCGGCACAACGAGGTCCCGGCGCAGCGCTATCTGCGCAAGCCCATCGCGGCGCTGGACCGCACCCGCTTCACCCCGCCGATGACGGCCAGTGCACTGCCGCCGGGACCACCGCGGAGGGTCGCCGTCTCGTCATTCGGGTTCGGCGGCACCAACGCCCATCTCCTGCTCACCGATCAGCCGGGCGACACCTCGATCGCGGAGACAACGGATGAGGACATCGTGGTCGTCGGCTGGGCGACCGACCTGCCGGGCATGAGCGACTGGGAAGCCGTCGCACGGTGGCTTCGCGGGCAGGGACCGGCGCCGGCGGAGAGCTTTGGTGTCGACTATCCGATGCCCGAGTTCAGCGAGGTCCGGCTGCCACCGGCGACGCTGCGCAACATGGACCGCGGCCAAATCATGCTGATGCGCGCGGCTGCCCGGCTCGACAGCGCGGTGCTGGCCGCCTGCGCCCAGCTGCACGACACCACTGGCATCGTCGTCGGCCATATGGGACCGACGCGGCGCGCGGTGCACTACGCGCTCCGTTGCTACCTCGGCGACCTGCGGAGCTACCTCGGCGACCAGTTCGACGACGGGCTGGCCGACGCCGTGCGCGCGCTCGTCCCGCCCAGCACCGAGGACGCCTTCCCCGGCATCATGCCGAACATCATCCCGGCCCGTCTCGCCGCCCAAGCCGACTATCACGGGCTCAACGTCACGGTCGACACCGGACCGGACTCCGGGCTCGACGCGTTGCGCACCGCGGAACGCTACCTGCGCCACGGTGATCTCGACCTGGCGCTGGTGGCCGGGGTCAACGGAAACAGCACGCCCGAACTCGCCGAGGTCGTCGGCGGTGACCGCGCGCTCGCCGAGGGCGCGTTCCTCACCGTGCTCACTCGCGCGTCGGTGGCTCAGGAACATGGCCTGCCCGTTCTCGCCAGGATCAGCACGACCCGCGTGACAGTGGATGCGACTGCGCTCCCTGATCGGCGGCTGCCCGAGGGGCGGACCTATCTCGGCGCCGACCCGATCGTCGCGCTACTGGCGCTGCTATCCGGAAAGGAGTCGGGCAGTGTCTCCGGGACGCAGGGCACCCGGGTCGAGGTCACGGGTCCGTCCACTGTGGAGCGTTATGCGCGCGAGCTGAATCCCGTCGTGCCACGGGAGGTACGGCCGGAGATACCGGCGATACCGGACAACGCGCTCGTCATCGTGCCGGATGCCGCGACGCTCACCCAGGCTTTGCTGCCGCCGACGGCGAGAGTGGTCATCATGCCCCCGGCCGGTCCCGCGCCAGTGCCGTCCGCGCTGGCCGGGCTGCTGCCCGACGGCGACGTCCCGCACGTCCGGGTGCTCGCGCGGCTGACCGATGACACCGACCGCCTGCACCTGCTCCACGACCTGGCCTACCTGGCCGCCGCGCGGTGGACCGGGACCGTCGGATCGTCTTTCGCGGTACTGCTCACCGACGCGGTGCGCGCGGGCGTTCCCAGGCCTGAGACGGGACTCTTCACCGGACTCGTCAAGAGCATGGCCAGGGAAGCGCCCGACGGCCTGAGCTTCGCGGTGCTCACCGAAGCCGCGAGCTTGCGTGACGGGCTGACGACACTGGCCGGTGAGTCACGCAACCACCTCGAACTCTCCGCCGTTGTCCACAGTGGAGGGAAACGGCTCGAGCACACGCTGGTCTCGGCGCCGATGGTGGCAGGACCGATGCCGATCGGGAAGCACAGCGTCGTGGTCGCCGCGGGCGGTGGGCGCGGCCTCACCGCCGAAGTGCTCACCGCACTCGCCGAACACGCCAGACCGACCATCTACCTGCTCGGCCGTCAGTCACCCAGCGAGGACGGCGACCCGGGGCCACGAGCCGACTTCCTGGCCGCGCGGCTGCGGGAAGATCCGGTGCGCTCGGTGACCGAACTGTCCGCGGAGTACGACAAACGCCGGGCAGCGGCGGCGGTACGGCTGACGATGAACCGGCTGAGCGCGCACTGCGGTGAAGGCCGGGTCAAGCATCTGGCCTGCGATCTCACCGACGCCGGTGCGGTCAAGGCCGCCATCGACCACATCCACGACTGGCATGATCGGGTCGACCTGCTGATCAACGCGGCGGGCGTGCACCACGGCGGCACCGTGCGCGCCACGCCACTGGCCGACGCTCGCCGGGTCAGGGACACGAAGCTGCTGGCCTACCGGAACCTGCGTGCGGCTTTCGACGGCAGGGCGCCGGGGATCTGGCACAACTTCGGCTCGCTGCTCGCCGTACTGGGCTGGCAGGGCGAAGCGGACTACTGCTCCGGCAACGACTTCCTCAACGCGGCAGCGGACAGTGGTGACAGCACCGAACGCACGATCGCCTGGGCGTTGTGGGACGAGGCCGGGTTCGCCGCCGAACCCCTCACCCGTGACCTGTTGCGCCGTCGCGGTGAGCTCACCGGACTGTCCACAGAGGAGGGTAAGCGGCTCTACCTCGCCGAGCTGGCGTCACCGGGACAAAGCAAGGTCGTCACCTTTCTGGGCGAGGCGGAGAGTCGCCTGCTGAAGGGGACGCCGTGGCTCGGCCCGAAATCCGGTTCCACGGATCTACAGTGGACACCCGAACAGGTGCGCGACGGTTACCTGGGACATCATCTGCTGAAAGGTGTTCCGACCCTGCCTGGCGCGCTCATCGCCGAGCTGGCCGTGCGAGCCGCGGGAGACGGTGTGCCCGTCGCACTGCGCGACGCCAAGTTCTACTTCCCGGTCACTTCGAACCGGGCCTGCCACCTGCGGGTGCGGGACGGCAAGGTCGAGGTGCTCAGCGACCTCGCCGGGCCCGACGGCCAGGTCTTCCGGCACGACCTGCTCAACGCCGAAATCGGCGTGACGTTCGCAGGCCGCAGGCCAGAGCCTGTCAAAGAACCGCTACCGCCATCAGGCGGCGAACCGTTCGTGCCTGCCTACTACTCACCGGGCGGGCTGGTCGAGCTGAGCGGTCCCTTCGCTTCGCTCGGCGAAGTCCGGGTGGGGCAGGGGTGGATGACCGCCCACTTCGCTCCTCGGCTCGGTCGCTGGTCCGGCGTCTTCGCCACGCTGACCATCCCGGCGTTGCTGCTGGACGCGTTGCTCCAGCTGACATTGCTGACCCGCCAGCACGGCGAACGGCCGCCCGCGCCCGTCGCGATCGACAGGGTGGACGTGCTGACCGAGCACAACGACGTCGCGCTGACCGGGAAGTACGGCGACCGGATCGTCCTGTCGGCCACCAGGGACACAGCCACCGCGCAAGCACCCGACGGAACCGTCCTGCTGCGGGTGCACGGGGTCATGGCCAGCACCGAAGCACCGCGTAAAGCGGAGATGGAGACGCGATGACACTGTCCACAGTGGTCCATGAGAACGAGGACGAAGCCGCGCGCAAGGAACTCGCGGTGCTCTTTTCGCACGAATTGTTCTACCGCCGTGAGGGCCTTACCCATACTGAACGATGCCGACTCACCTACGAGCGGATCCGCTTCCTCAGCGACCACCTGCCCTCGGCTTCCACGTTGCTGAAAGACCCTCGAGCACTGCTGACACTGCTCGAGACCGCGGCCGTGGTCAGCCCACCCGTGTTCCTGGCGCTGACCATCCACTACTGCCTCGCCGTCGGCGCGATCAAGGAGTTCGGCACCGGCCGCGACGACCTCGCACGGTACCTCGGCGAAGTCGACTCCATGGCTTCGATCGGCACGCTGGTGGTCACCGAGATCGGGCATGGCAACAGCCATGCGGCCATCCGCACCGAGGCCCGCTACGACCAGGCGACCCGGGAGTTCGTGTTGCACACGCCCGACGCCGGCGCCCGGAAGTTCATGTCCAACAACGCATTGCCGGGTGTCGCCAAGGTCGGTGTGGTGTACGCACGGCTGATCGTCGGGGAAGACGACCACGGCGTCTTCGGCTTCGTCGTCCGGCTGCGCGACGAAACGGGCGTGACAGCTGGGGTGCGGATCCGGCCGCTGCCGGAAACCCCCTTCCTCGAGCTGGACTACGCGTCGATCGAGTTCGACGGCGCACGGCTGCCGAAACACCGCTGGCTCCGTGACCGCGCGACACTCGACAACGACGGCACCTTCCACGATCCGCTCGGTGACACCGCGGCGCGGCTGCAGCGCTCGCTCACCGTGCGGGAGAACGCCTGGGTGGCTTCGGCGGCGGGGCTGGCGGCCGTCAGCCGGGCGGCAGTGGCCATCGCCATCCGCCACGCCGGTCACCGGATCAGCCGTTCGAGGGTCTCCGCGGAGCGGCCGGTCCTCGAATTCCGCACCCAGCAACGCGCGCTGTTCGGCGCGCTCGCCGCCGCCTACGCCAGCACCTGTCTGGTCAACCGGGCCAAGCGGGCGTGGATCGCCACCATGACCGGCTCCACGGAGGAGCACGGCATCTTCGCGCTGGGGCGGACGCTGGGGCTGGTCAAGGCGGCGGCGTGCTGGACAGCCGAGCGGGTCACCACCGAGTGCGGGTTGCGCGCCGGCGCGCACGGGATGTTCACCGCCAACCGGCTGGTGGAGTACCAAGGCTTCGCTCACCTGCTCAATCCCGCGGCGGGCGACAGTCACCTGATCGCGCTCGAAGCGGGCCGCGCGCTGGCGGCGGGGGAGCAGTACCGGCCACCCGAAGCCGGGAAACCGAGCGCGCGGGAACTCACCGATCCACGGCTGTGGACCGAGCTCGCCGAGGCCAGGGAGCGGCTGCTCCACGCTCGGCTCACCGAGGAACTCGGCCGCGCGCACCGGCGTGGGCAGCCACCGTTCGACGCGTGGAACAACCGGCTGCCGCTCGCTCTCGAGCTCGCTCGAGTGCACGCCGACCGGTTGGAGCTGGCCTGCTTCACCGACGCCGTCACCACCGACGCCACCTTGGAACCGCTCATCGCTTTGTACGCGTTGGAAAGGGTGGAGCGCGATATCGGCTTCCATCTCGCGGAGAATTTGCTCACGGTGGAACAGGCCCGCGCCATCCCGGCCTTGCTCAACGCGTGCTGCGAAAAACTCACCTACTCCGTACACGACCTGGTCAACGCCTTCGAACTGCCGCCAGAGCTGCTGCGGGCTCCGATAGACGCGGAGGACTACCCGACTGAGTACCCGTAAGCGCGAATCGCGCTGTCGCCCTACTGAGTGCCCGCGTGCGCTCAGTAGGGCAAGATACGACTTGGGTAGCGGGTTCTGACGGCGATGGGAGGTGGCGCATGCCGGCTAGCCGTAAGCGGAAGCGGCGTGACGGAACCACGGTGACCTATCGTGCGCGGACGCAGGCACTCGGCCGGGGCGGCACAGCGGACGCCGCCGGTTCCGACCCGGAGCCGGAACCCGAATGGGGTGACGTGGAATGGCAGCTCGGGCAGGAGTCGTTCGCGTCGGTGGTGGGCAGCAGCGCTCATCAGGAGAAGAACGAAGACGCGGTTTTCCGGCTGGTCAACGAGGTGCGGGCGAAGGCCGACCTGCGGCGGCTGCGCGTCGACCCGAAACTGCGCACAGCGGCCAGGGCACATAGCAAGGACATGGCGCGACGTGATTTCTGCGCGCACGATAACCCCGATGGGGTGACCCCGGCCGAGCGAATGCTGTCAGCGGGTTACTCCGCGCCCGGAGCCGAGAACGTCGCGCGCGGCCAAGCGACCCCTCGTATCGTGATGGACGCTTGGATGAACAGTCCGGGGCATCGGGCGAATCTGCTGAATCCCCACTTCACCGCCATCGGGATCGGGGTCGTCTTCGTCGCGCGCAACGGGCCGTGCTGGACCCAGAATTTCGGGTATTGAGGAGCGGATTCCGCAGTACGCGGAGAAACTCACCGTTCGAACAAAATCACCGTTTTGCTGCTTTTGTGCGACGTCGCCACCTCATTACCCTGGCTGTCAGGAGTGGTTGACCCAATCGTGCGAAAGAGAAGGAATCCATGGCGCAGAAGGTCTTTGTTCAGCTGGCCGATGACATCGATGGCGGCGAAGCCGACCAGACGGTCCTGTTCGGACTGGACGGCGTGGAGTACGAGATCGATCTTTCCGACGCGAATGCGAGCGAATTGCGTGACGGGCTGGCGCAGTTCGTCTCCGCCGGCCGTCGGGTCGGTGGCCGGAAGCTGCGAGCCGTCTCGGACACGAGTCGGAGCATGACGACAGCGGAACGTGAGAGGTCCCAGGCCATTCGCGCGTGGGCGGTGGCCAACGGGTACCGGATCGCGGACCGGGGTCGTATCTCCGCGCGAGTCACGGCCGCGTTCGCGGCGGCGTCGAGGCCCTGATCGGCGGGCTGCGCAATTCCGGGAATCGCTTCCGAGAAGCGCGGAAAGGATTCATTTGTTCGCGGTCGGCGTCGGCGTCCGAAGTAGACTCGGTCAGACGTAGAACAGCGGCCCGCATCGGGTGGATCCGTGACGTTCTCCACGCGTCATCGAGGAGCAGGCCATGGCCTCAGCGAATTGCGAGCCGCAGGTCCATGTGATCGCCGGGCCTGAGGGAACGGGCAGATCGACGGCGGCCGGGGAGTTCGCGCGGGCGACCGGTGCGCCGGTCGTCGTCGCGGACCGCACGCAGTGCTACCTCGACATCGCGGTGACGAGCGCCCGGCCGCAAGGCGACGCGGTCACCCGCTATTTCCTGGCCGCCCGGCAGGTGCGCGATGGTGAATTCCCGGCCGAGGTGGCCACAAGCGCGTTGCTCCACCAGATCGAGGTGCTGGCCGGTGAAAATCCCTTGGTGCTGGTGGAAGTTTCCTCCGTCTCGTTGACGCGCGGGCTCGCCGAATGCCGCGCGAGCTTGCCCTTCCGGTTCACCTCGCAGGTGCTGACCATCGATGACCCGGCGGCACACGTCCTGCACCTGCGAGCCCGTGCGTTGCGCATGCTGACCGCGGGCATGCTCGACGAGTTCGCCTTGGCCTGGCGGGCCATCGGGCAGAGACCGTTCGTCAGCTCGATCAGCGGTCTCGACGCGCTGGTCCGCTGGTGCGAAGAGGCGTCGGTGAATCCCGAAGACCTGGCCTCGTTGCCACGGGACGCGAACCTGCTCATGGACATCGCCGACTGGGTCGCCCAGGCCCACCTCGAGCGCGGGATAGCGCAGGAGGCGGCCTTCTCGTCGCTTTCCGATGAACAACACGCGGTAAATCACACCGATTAGTGTCGGAGGTGTCTCATGTCGGACGAACGGATCCGGAAGGCGGCCACGCGGGGATTCGCCCCGGCGAACAGCTGGGTGGTGCTGGGCGCGGGAACGGCGGCCGTGCTGACCAAGGCAGGAGTGCTCCTGCTGCCCGAAAAGACTCGTGAGTGTTGCCGACGGTACTAACCGGCGGCCGCACGCCCCACCCCCAATAGCCCGGCGGGGGGGGGGGGGGGGGGAGTGGGT
>NZ_JBHWEB010000009.1:88501-144029 GCF_042734395.1 Amycolatopsis sp. NPDC059657
CGGCGCCCCGCCGCGGGTCCTCCACCCCGTGGTGCGTCCCCGCTGCCAGACTCTTGGGTGTGTGGTCCCGCCCTCGACCCGCCGCGCCATAAACACCCACGACCCCATTTCGCCCGGCGTGGGGCGGTCGGTCAGAAGTCGGTGTAGACCATGTCGGAACAGCCGACGTGGTCCTCGCACACCTTGAACCGGGTGACCTTGCCCGCCAGGGTGGCGTTTCCGCAGCCGCCGTCCGAGCCGTTGCCGTCCCAAACCTGGGTGTGCCCCGTAGAGCCGTACCAGAACTCTCCGTACACGCCGTTGCCGTCGCGTTCGATGTCGCAGGCCTCCACCCACGTGCCCGTGGTCGAGGCGTAGTCCGAGCCGTGTTTCGCGTAAATGCGGGCGAACGCGGCGAAATCCTGGTCGACAGCGGGACTGGCGTCCGCGGCGGCGACACCGGTGACGATGAATGTCGTTGACAGCACCGCGACCCCGATCATCCCTCTCAAGCGCATGATTCGCTCCCTTTTCGGATTGTGGATCGGCTTCCCTGAAGCCCGCGGCCTGCAAGCCCGGGTACGGAGAATCCTGGGTCATGCGGCGTGATCGACTCTTGAAGAAAACCGACATCGGAAGGGAGCGGAACACTGGTCACCTCGCCGGCCACCCGTTGCCGCACCAGCGGCCCGGATCCCGTCGTGTGGTGTTCGACGAGGAACTGGGAAATGGTCCGACCCGTCATCGACATGAACTCGCGGTTGAGATGGGCTTGGTCGGAATAGCCGCACAGTGCCGCGATCTCGGCCGCCGGCGCGCGGGTGAGGAGCTTGGGCATCGCCCGTTGGAATCGCATGATCCGCGCGGCGGCCTTCGGTAGCTGGCCGATCTGCTCCGCGAAGCGGCGCTCAAGCTGCCGCTCGCTCCAGCCCACGTCGTCGGCGAGCTTCGCGATCGACACCATCCCGCCGGAGCGGGTGAGCAGCTGCCACGCGCGCACCACGTGCGGCGAACACGCTGGACCGGCAGCCCACCACCGCCCCAGCACGAAATCCAGCAGTGCGAACCGTCCGGCCCAGTCGGCGGTCGAGGCCAACGCGTCTGTCAACCGCCGCACCCTGGTGTCGAGCAGGTCCGACGCGTCGACGATACGGTTCTTCAGCTCGCGCAGAGGGGTGTCGAACAAAGTGAACGCGGCCCACGGCTCGAGCATCACCTCCATCCCGTGCAGGTGTCCGTCGTGTTCGCCCACTGTCGCGCAGGTGCGTACGCCTGCCACCAACGAGGTGAGTGAGAGCGGTGTCGGGGCAGCGCTGGAGGTGCTCGCCAAGCGAAGTTCGCGGTCGAAGTTGAGCACGACCGTCACCAGGCCGACCGGGACCTCAAGCCGCCGCCGCACCTCGTCGAGCGTGAAGTGGAACCCCCGATAACAACGCACGCCCGGCCGGAGCCGCCGTCCGGGAACCGCCTCCACCACTTCCCATTTCCCCTGCGGACAGGCATGACGCGTCATCAGACCCATATTCCCCCCTGGAATGCCGGTTGTGGTCAACCCTCACGAGCCCTTGGCCCGGTTGAAGCCGTAGACCGTTTCCTGGCGGTATATCTGGCCTGGCCGCAGAACGGTGCTGGGAAAATCGGGGCGGTTGGGGGAATCGGGAAAGTGCTGGGCTTCGAGTGCGAACCCGGCGCCGCGGGCGTATGGCCTGCCGCCGGTGCCAATGAGCGTCTCGGTGAGGAAGTTGCCCGAGTAGAACTGAACGCCGGGCTCGGTCGTCCACATGGTCAGGGTCCGGCCCGAAACCGGGTCTTCGGCCCGTGCCGCGAAGGAATCCCCGTCGAGCACCCAGTTGTGGTCGTAGCCGTGCCCGAAACGCAGCTGGGGATGGTTCGCGCCGATGCGTGCGCCGATTTCGGTGGGTTCACGGAAGTCGAACGGTGTGCTGTCGACCGGCGCCGGGTCTCCGGCCGGGATCAGCGAGGCGTCGACCGGCGAATAGCGCGAGGCGTTGATCGTCAGCCGCTGGCCGTGTGTGTCGCCGGAGCCCTCGCCTGCCAGGTTCCAGTAGGTGTGATTGGTGAGGTTGACTACGGTGGGCGCGTCGGTGGTGGCCTGATAGGTGATGCTCAACCGGTTGTGGTCGTCGAGGCGGTAGACGACTTCGGTGACCAGGGTTCCAGGGAAGCCCTGGTCACCGTCGGGACTGACGTGGGTCAGCCGGAGCGCGACACTGTCCGTGTTCCGGCTGCCGCTGGCCGACCAGACGTGCGTGTCGAACCCCGCCGTGCCACCGTGCAAGCTGTGCTCGCCGTTGTTGACGGGAAGCCGGTACGTCTTGCCGTCCAGGGTGAACGTGCCGCCGGCGATGCGGTTGGCATAGCGGCCGATGATGGCGCCGAAGAACACACGCGCCGCGCCGGGAGCGTTGTTGGCGACGTAGCCGTCGAGGCCGGGGAAGCCCAGCACCACGTTGGCCGGGTGGCCATCGCGGTTCGGCGCGTCCAGCGACTGCAGCACTCCGCCGTAGTCGAGCAGGCGGGCGGTGACGCCAGTGCCGTTAGTGAGGATGTATCGGTGCACGTCGGTGTCGCCCACCCTGCCGTAGTGCTCACGGGCAATGGCAGGAGGCTTCGTTTCGACTTGACGCGTCATGAGACCCCTCGGTTGATTGTGAGCGCTAACATTATGACAGGATTCGACGGTAGGATCAGCCGATTGCGGTGGTCAAGTTCGCCCGCGACCCTGATCAACGACATAGGTGGTCGCGGCCGGACCCGTTCGGCAGGTGCCAGTCCGTGCAACGCGGAAAGCCGAAACAATGCTGTCACGATGGATGTGCCTTTCGGGCGTTCTGTCGAGTCAACCGTTCTGAACGAGAGAGCAGGCCCGCGCGTTCATCGTTTCGCGGAGATTTCTCATGTTTTTTCGGACAGGGAAGCGGTTTCGTCTTACCTGGTGGATGGGATCGCGTCGATCCGTAAGATCAACTCGCCGGACGGTCCGGTATCGCCGAAGTGTCGAAAGAGTGTCGATGACGCAGGACAATGCCCCCGCCGGACGGTCGCGCGCAGGCGGGCTGAGTCTGCTGACCGCCGTCTGCCTGGTCACCGGGAACATCATCGGCGGCGGCGTGTTCCTGCTTCCGGCGACCGTCGCGCCTTACGGCACGGTGAGCATCGTCGCGCTGGCCGTGCTCACCGTCGGCGCGGTCGCGCTGGCGATGCTCTTCGGCAGGCTGGCCGCGCGTGCTCCGGTCACGGGTGGGCTCTACGTCTATCCCCGCAAGGCGTTCGGGGACTTCGCCGGCTTCGTTTCCGTCTGGTCCTACTGGACGATGACGTGGAGCAGCAACGCGGCGCTCGCGGTCGCGGCGGTCGGCTACGTGCAGGTGCTGGCGCCCGTGCCCGGCGGCGCGTTCGGGCAGGCGATGGTCGCGCTCGCCGTACTGTGGCTGCCCGCACTGGTCAATTTCGCGGGCTTGAAGTATGTCGCCACCGTCCAGGTCGTTTCGACCGTGCTGAAGTTCTTGCCGCTGGTGGTGGTCGCCGTGCTCGGGCTGTTCTTCGTCCGCGCCGAGAACTTCGGCCCGTTCGTCGCGCCCGGCGAAGGTGTGCTGCCCTCGCTGTCGGCCTCCGCGGCCATCCTGCTCTACTCCTATCTCGGTGTGGAGTCCGCGGCGGTCAGCGCCGGCGAGGTCCGCGATCCCGAGCGCAACGTGATCCGGGCCGGGGTGCTGGGCACGCTGGCGTCCGCTGTGGTCTACCTGCTGGGCACCGTCGCCGTGTTCGGCCTCGTGCCGCACTCGGCGCTGGTGAACTCCGAGGCCCCGTTCTCGGACGCGATGAACGCGATCTTCGGTGGTTCCGCCGGTGGCACGGTGATCGCCGTCGCCGCGGTGCTGTCCATCGCGGGCGCGTTGAACGGCTGGATCCTGATGAGCGCTCAGATGCCCTACGCCGCGGCGGTCGACGGGCTCTTCCCGCCGGTGTTCACGCGGGTGCGCCGGAACGTGCCGTGGGTCGGGGTGCTGATCGGCGTCGTCTTGGCGTCGCTGGTGATCTTGCTGAACTACTCGGGCGGTACCGGCGAGGTTTTCCGGGTGCTGGTGCTGATCACGAGTTTCACCGCAGCCGTCCCGTATCTGCTTTCCGCCGCCGCCCAGCTTTACTGGCTCGCGCGCGGTGAGCGTGGCCGGGTGCGGACTCCGCGGCTGGTGCTGGACCTGATCGTCGCGGCGGTTTCGTTCGCGGTGTCGCTGTGGTTGATCGCCGGTGCCGGATACGCCGCGGTCTATCAAGGAACCCTGTTCCTCTTCGCGGGTCTGCTGGTGTATGTCTGGCTGGCCGCGCGCAAGGCGAGGCAAGCGAACTCGGAATCCGAGGACTGAGTGGGTCCGTCACTGACCCACGTGACCAGCTCGGTCAGGCCTGTCAGCGGCAGGGACCCGGGTCTCATCGTCGCCTCCTCGACTTGCGAGCAGAGCCATGCTGAGAGCGCTCTCAACGAAGGTAGCGGGAGGTTCCGGACTTGACAAGCATCATCGCCAGGTCAGACCTGGAATCGCTCCCAGTGACCCCGACGACTGGCGCTGCTCTCCGCACTCGCCATCGCTCTGTCCACAATGGCAGGTGTGGCACTCGGAACGCCCCAGCTTCGGCACCCGTGCTGCGCGAACTCGGCGTGGCGGCGACTGCTGTGCAGGGAACGCGGACTCGCGTGCGGGAGTAGCGGACACGCGTGCACAGCGCGCAATTTGATCTTGCTTGTCGGCGTGCCCTTTAGTCGATCCGGCAGCGCCTAGTGGAGCCATCGGCAACGTTCGGCTGAATCACACAGTACGAGTCCTGCCAGGCGCTGCCGGCTTCGTGGCGAATATGTAGTGTCTGTCCGGCCTTCCACCACCAGCCGTCGGAAGTGGTGCACCTCTGGGAGAATGCGTACCGGTACCAAGTGACGGTCTGGTTGTCCTGATTCCTGCCAATGACGTCGAACGACTGCGTTCGGTCCGGGTGGTTGTTGCAGATCTCCAACCGGACTGACGGTGCCGCGGCCTGAGCAACGCCGGGCGCCACCAGACCCACCAGCAACCCAGACGCCAACGCTACGCCTGCCGTCGCACGCTTCAAGAAAGCCACCTATGTCTCCAAGTGTCGAAATGCATGGACGCGGTTGCCAAGCCGGCACCGCCACGCGAGAGCGTGGGCTGAAGACCTCCCGTGGAGCAAGACCTTCGACCGATTTCTCGCAGCGGACAGAAGAGATTTCGTGTTCTGTGGAGCGAGGGGAGGCTGGGCACGCCCAGCCTCGAACATCGCCGTCACGGTCGGTCGAGACTGGTTCTGGCTGGACGTCGCGCCGCCCGGCTTCGGTTCCGAGTGCTCCGCCATGTGCCGCAGCTCTATTCGAAAATTTCGGAATGTCCAGTTTCTGCCTCTGCTCGGGCGATCTTTCCGAGAGACGCGAGTGGCGAAGGCTAAAGTGGACAGTGGAGATGTCCGCGCTTTTCGGAAATATGTTGGCGTGCTGCGGGAATTTGGGATACTTCATATTGCGTTAATATGCAGTCGGCCCGGAATTGGGTTTCGTCCAGTGGGATTTGGCAGCCCTGGTGGTACCCAATGAAGGATTTGAATGCGCGCAGCAGCTGAGCGTCCCTACACGCTGGTTTGTCGAGTGTGTGGTGGCCGCTATGAAGACGATGGGCTGGTGCTGTCCTGCCAGGCTTCCCATGCGGATGCGTTGCTGGCGACGGAGTACCCGGCTCGCGTCAGGGTGGACGAGCACGTGATGGGCGGCCTGTTCCAATACCGGAACTGGCTTCCAGTCAGGCGGGTTGTGGCCGGTGCCGGCGCACCCGTGGTGTTGCCGGGCGGAGCGCTGGGAACCCGGCTCGGGCTGACCGATCTCTGGATTTCGTTCAGCGGGTACTGGCCGGAGATCGGGGCGAACCTGCGCACCGGGACCTTTAAGGAACTCGAGGCCTACACCGTGCTCGGCAGGTTGCCAGATCAGCCGCCGGTGCTGGTGGTCGCCTCCGCAGGCAACACGGCGGCGGCGTTCGCGATGGCGTGCGGGCAGAACGGTGTCAGGTGCGTGCTCGTAGTGCCCGGAAGTGCGCTGGACAAGCTGCGGCTGCCCATGGAGTGGGCCGAGTGCGTGAGTCTGGTGGTGCTGGACGGCGGGTGTTACCGGGACGCCATCGAGTTCGCCAGTGCGCTGGCCGCCCTGCCCGGGTTCCACGCCGAAGGCGGCTTCCGCAACGTGGCCAGGCGCGATGGCCTCGGCACCGTCATGCTCGCCGCGTACGACGCGATGGGCGGCCTGCCCGACTACTACTTCCAGGCGGTCGGCAGTGGCGCTGGGGCGATCGGCGCGTACGAGAACGCGCTGCGCCTGGGCAAGCACGAGGACGCGGGGCCGCCACCGCGGATCGTCATGTGCCAGAACCTGCCCTATGCCCCGATCCACCGGGCGTGGACCGGGCTGAGGTCGTCGGGTGCCGACCGTGACCTGATCGCACCCGAGCTGGCCAACGCGACTCCGCCGTACGCGATCGCGGGCGGCGTGCGCGAGTGCTTGACCGCCAGCGGCGGCGACGTGCTGGCGGCGGGCAACGCCGAGACACTCGACGCGATGCGGCTGTTCGAAGCGACCTTGGGTATCGACATCGAACCGTCGGCAGGGGTGGCGCTGGCGGCACTGCGCACGGCGGCCGACTCCGGCATGGTCCCCGGCGACGCCAAGATCCTGCTCAACGTCACCGGCGGTGGCCGGGCTCGCAGCGCGCGGGACCTCACGCTCGTGCCCGCCGAGCGCATGGTCCGGCTCCCGGTGCCGCGACGACGCGAGTTCCCCGGCACCGATGAGGTCCAGCGTGTGCTCACGGCAATGGAACGGGGAGCCGAGCATGCCGTCGCGCGCTGAGCCGCTCTCCGCCGCCCAGTACGCGATGTGGTTCGGCCACGCCGCCGATCGGAGCGGCATCACGTACACGGTCGGCGAAAGCACGGAGATACACGGCCCGGTGGATCCCGCCGTGTTCGAGGACGCGCTGCGCCGGGTGGTCGCGGCGACCGAGGTACTCGGCGTGCGGCTGGTGCGGTCCGGGGCGGAAGTGACGCAGGTGCCGGGTGCCGCGCCTGACTGGGCACTGCACCGAGCCGACTTCAGCACGGAGCCGGATCCCGCCGCGGCGGCCCGGGCCTGGATGGCGGCCGACTTCGCGCGGCCCGTCGATCTGGATCGCGGTCCGCTCTTCGGCTATGCGTTGCTGCGCTTGGCTTCTGACCACTATCTCTGGTGTCAGCGCTACCACCACGTCCTCATCGACGGCTACAGCTGCGCGCTGGTGGCCGCGCGGGTGGCCGAGACGTATACGGCGCTGATGGCGGGCGACGAGCCAGCGCCGCTGCCCGGTGACTTCGCCCGGATGGTCGAGGCGGACGCCGAGTACCGAGGATCCGGGCACTATTTCGACGATCGCGCCTACTGGACGCGCCGGATGGCGGGCCGTCCGGCGCTTGCCGGGCGCAGGGCGAAACCAGGTGCGTTCCATCGCGAGGGTGACGACCTGCGGCCCGAGATCGCGTCCCGGCTGCACGCGCTGGCCGCGGCTTCGGGTACCCGATGGTCTCGGGTGGCACTCGCGGCGATGGCAGCGCACCTGCATCACACGACCGGGGCGACCGACGTCGTGCTCGGCCTGGCGGTGACCACCCGCGTCGGACCGCTCGCCCGGCAGACGCCGGGAATGGCGTCCACCGTGCTGCCGCTGCGGCTGCGAGTGGACCCGGAGACGACGGTCGGGGAACTCGTCGCCCAGACCGCAGCCGCGACGGCCGAGTTGCTGGCGCACCAGCGCTATCGCGGCGAGGAACTGGCCAGGGAACTGGGTGACGGCCGTCGCTACTTCGGTCCGGTCGTCAACATCATGGGCTTCCGGGCAGGGCTCGGTTTCGCCGGCGTCCCGACGACGACGCGCAACCTGTCGACCGGTCCGATCGAGGACCTGGCGCTCAACCTGTACGACCGCGCCGACGGCCACTCGATCAGGCTGGAGTTCGACGGCAATGCCGCGCTCCACACGCCGGGTGAGCTCGCGGCCCGGCGCCGGGAGTTCGTTACCCTGCTGGAAAATCTCGACGAGGACATGCCGGTCGGGCAGTTGAACCGGAAAGCCGCGATACCCGAAGCCCCGATCCGGCGGGAGCGGGATGCGACCGTGCCCGAGCTGTTCTCGGCGCAGGTCACGCGCGGGCCCGGCGCACCGGCGGTGGTCTGTGGGGCCGAGGTCATCACCTACGGCGAGCTGGAGCACCGGGCCGCCGGGCTGGCCGCCGTGCTGGGCAGGGAGAACATCGTAGCCGTGCTGCTGCGCAGATCAGCCGCGCTGCCGGTGGCGCTGCTGGCCGTGCTCAAGACGGGAGCCTGCTATGTGCCGCTGGAGTCGGACGCACCCGCGGCGCGCCTGAGCCGGATCCTTGCCGACACCGCCGCGACCGTTCTGCTGACCGAATCCGGGTTGACCGAGATGGCGAGGTCGGTGTTCGCCGGTGCGATCGTCACGGTCGACGAACGCGCCGAGCCTGGTGAAGACCCGGCGATCGACCCGGACCAGCTGGCCTACGTCATGCACACCTCCGGCTCGACCGGGACGCCCAAGGGTGTCGCGATCCGGCACCGGGACATCACCACACTGGCCGGGCACCAAGGTTTCGCGGCGCCCCAACGGGTTTTGTCGCACTCGCCGCACGCCTTCGACGCCTCCACGTACGAGTTGTGGGTCCCGTTGCTGACCGGCGGGACCGTGGTCGTGGCGCCGCGCGCGGACCTGGACGGCCGGGCGGTGGCCGAACTGGTCGCAGCGCACGAGCTGACTTCGCTGTGGCTCACGGCGGGCCTGTTCGCCGCGATCGCGCAGGACGCGCCGGGCTGCTTCCGAGGGCTGCGCGAGCTGTGGACCGGCGGCGATGTCGTGCAGGCGGCCGCTGTGCGCCGGGTGCTGCTGGCATGCCCGGACCTGACCGTGGTCAACGGCTACGGACCGACCGAGACCACCACGTTCGCGGCAAGCCACCCGATGTCCGATCCGGACGAGGTGCCGGACCCGGTGCCCTTGGGACGGCCGCTGGACGGGGTGGCGCCGCGGGTGCTGGACTCCGCACTGCGGCCTGTGCCGCCTGGTCACCGCGGTGAGCTCTACCTCGCGGGAGCGGGGTTGGCCCGTGGCTACTTCGGCCGGGCGGCGCTGACCGCCCAGCGGTTCGTCGCTGATCCGTGGGGAGCGCCGGGTGCCCGGATGTACCGCACCGGCGACCTCGCCAGGCTCGGCACCGACGGGATCCTGTGGTTCCACGGCCGGGCCGACGACCAGGTGAAGATCCGCGGCTTCCGGGTCGAGCCCGCCGAGGTCGAAGCCGCGTTGCCCGGCAGTGTCGTGGTGGCCCGCGAGGACGTGCCGGGTGAACGCCGGCTGGTGGCCTACGCCCGGCCCGCCGACGCCGGGGCACTGCGGACGCTGGCCCACGCGGAGCTGCCGAGCCATCTGATTCCATCGGCCTTCGTCGAGATCGAGGACTTTCCGTTGACACCCAACGGAAAGATCGACCGTGCGGCCTTGCCTGCCCCGGAGATCGCGTGCGCCGGCGGCCGGGCACCGGAGACTGCCGCCGAGAAGCTGCTGTGTGAGCTGTTCGTGGAGCTGCTCGGTGTCGCCGAGCTCGGGACCGACGCCGACTTCTTCGCGCTCGGCGGGCATTCCTTGCTCGCGTTACGACTGGTCAACCGTATTCGGACGACTACAGGCACCGACCTGCCGGTCCGGGCGGTCTTCGATTCCCCGACTCCGGCAGCCCTCGCGAGCCTGATCGAGCACACTGCGCCGAGCCCGGCCCAGCCGCCCCGGCCGCGCCCGGACGAGGTGCCACTTTCGCCTGCCCAGCGCCGGTTGTGGTTTCTGCACCGGTTGGCGGGCCCGAGCGCGGCCTACAACATCCCGCTGGTGCTGACCTTGTCCGGCCCGCTGGATCTCGACGCGCTCGGTGCCGCGCTCGACGATGTCGCCGAACGCCACGAAATCCTGCGCACGGTCTACCCCGACCGCGACGGCGAGCCGTTCCAGCGAGTACTCGACCTGGCCGTCCAGGTGACCGAAGTGTCCACTATGGAGGAATTGACCGCCGCGGGCTCGTACGCGTTCGACATCACCGCCGAGCTTCCGATACGTGCGACGGTGGTACGTGCCGGACCGGATGAGCACGTGCTGCTGGTGCTCATCCAGCACATCGCCGCCGACGGCTGGTCAATCGGTCCACTGTGGAGTGACCTGTCGACGGCCTATCGAGCCCGCCTGACCGGCAGCGCGCCACAGTGGACGCCGCTGCCGATCCAGTACGCCGACTACGCGCTGTCGCGCAGGGAACCATCCGATGCCGCGCTGGAGTTCTGGCGCGAGACGCTGGCCGGGGCTCCTGAGCAGCTGAACCTCCCCGCCGACCGGCCGTCCGGTGCGGACGGGAGTGGTGGCTTGGTGCCGATCCGGCTGACCGCCGACATCCGGGCGCTCGCCGCCGAGTGCGGCGTGACCCCGTTCATGGCCGTGCACGCCGCGCTCGCGGCCTTGCTGACCAGGCTCGGCGCGGGCACGGACATCCCGATCGGCACCCCGGTCGCCGGGCGGGCCGACGCGGCGTTCGACGAGCTGATCGGCCTGTTCGTCAACACGGTGGTCCTGCGCACCGACACCTCTGGCGACCCCGGCTTCCGCACGCTGCTCAGCCGTGTCCGCGAGACCGACCTGGCAGCCTTCGATCACCAGGACGTGCCGTTCGACGCGGTCGTGGACGCCGTCAATCCCGGCCGGTCGCTCACCGGCACACCGCTGTTCCAGGTGCTGCTCGCGTTCCTGAGCGAGGAGCCACCCGTTCCGGACCTGCCGGGTGTGCGGGCGCGGGCGTCCCGTATCGAGACCGGGCAGGCCAAGTTCGCGCTGTCGCTGAGCTTGGTCGACGGCGTCGACGGGGTCGAAGGGATGCTGGAGTACGACGCGGGCTTGTTCGACCGTGGCACCGCCGAAGCCTTCGGCAGGCGGTTGGACCGGCTGCTGGCAGCGGCGGCCGAAGACCCCGACCGCGCGGTGAGCACGATCGACCTGCTCACCGCGCGCGAACGGGCGCAAGTGCTGGTGGAGTGGAACGACACGCGCCATGACGTGCCGTCGCTGACGTGGTCCGGCCTCGTCGAGCGGCAGGACCAGGACGCGGTCGCCGTCACCGACGCGCACACGACGTTGACCTATCGCGAACTGCTGGCCAGGGCCGACAAGCTGGCGTCGCGCCTGATCGCGCGCGGTGCCGGGCCCGGGATGTTCGTGGCGTTCGCGCTGCCGAAGTCCGTGGACCTCGCGGTGGCGGTGCTCGGGATCCACAAGGCGGGTGCGGCCTACCTGCCGGTCGACCCGGAGTACCCGGCCGACCGGATCGCGTTCATGCTGGCCGACGCGGAACCGGTGTGCGTGGTGACCACCGGCGGGATCCGGCTGCCCGCGACGGTGCCGTCGATCCTGATCGGAGACGGCGAAGGCACGCCGGTGTCGGTGCCGGTTTCGCAGCGGGACGCCGCGTACCTGATCTACACGTCCGGGACGACCGGCCGCCCCAAGGGCGTTGTCGTCGAACACGGCAACCTGACCAACTACGTGGTTCGCGCTGTGGCGGCGTACCCGAGCCTGCGAGGACGCACGCTGCTGCACGCCTCCATGTCGTTCGACGCCGCGGTGACGACCCTGCACGGCGCGCTGGCCGCAGGCGGGTCCGTGCACATCGGAGAGTTCGGCGGAGGTGGGTACGCGTTCCTCAAGATCACGCCCAGCCATTTGCCGCTGCTGGCCGAAACTCCGGAAACGCAACCGGCCGAGGAGTTGATGCTCGGCGGCGAACTGCTGCTCGGCGCGGGGGTACGGGACTGGCGCCAGGCACATCCGGATGCGACGTTGATCCATCATTACGGGCCTACCGAAGCCACCGTCGGCTGCGCCGACCTGAGCTTCGGGCCTCGCGAGGTGGTCCCGGACGGGCCCGTGCCCATTGGCCGTCCACTGTGGAACACCCGCGCCTACGTGCTGGACACGGCACTCAACCCGGTGCCGCCCGGTGTGGTCGGCGAGCTGTACATCGCGGGCGCCCAGGTGGCGCGCGGGTACTGGCGGCGCCCCGACAGCACGGCCACTCGGTTCGTCGCGGATCCCTTCGGGCCCGGCCGGATGTACCGGACCGGCGATCGCGCACGCTGGTCGGCCGGTGGCCTGCTGGAGTTCCACGGCCGGGCCGATGACCAGGTCAAGATCCGCGGCTTCCGGATCGAACCGGGGGAGATCCAGTCGGTATTGACCAAGCAGCCGGGGGTCGCGGCGGCGGTCGTGGTGGTCGTGGAGAAGCGGCAGCTTGTCGGATATGTGGTCGCCCAGCGCACAGCCACGCTGGATCCGGCCGATCTGCGCGCGCGTCTGGCAGCGTCGCTCGCCGCGCACATGGTGCCTGCCGCGATCGTCGTGCTCGACACGCTTCCCTTGACCGTCAACGGGAAACTGGACCTGGCCGCACTACCCGCCCCGGAGTTCGAGACAGCGGGCCGGGAGCCACGGACCGCGGCGGAGAAGCTGCTGGGCACCCTGTTCGCCGAGGTGCTCGAAGTGCCTTCGGTGAGCGCCACCGACGGCTTCTTCGCGCTCGGCGGGGACAGCATCCAGTCGATGCGGCTGGTGAGCAGGGCGAGAGCCGCGGGTCTGCGGATCACGCCACGGGACGTGTTCGAGCATCAGACGGTGGCCGCGTTGGCGGCCGTGGCCACCCACTCGGCGCCCACCCGTCCCGGTACTGGCGATGGCATCGGCCCGGTGCCGCTCACGCCGGCGATGCTGCGGGCGCTGGAACGCGGTGTGCCGCTGGACTCCTTCAGCCAGTCCATGGTGCTGCCGATGCCCGCCGGACGCGATCTCGCCGTTGTGCTGCAACGGATCATCGACCATCATGACGCGCTGCGGATGCGTGTCACGGCCGACGGACCGATGATCCCGCCGCCTGGTTCGGTGGACGCCTCGACCCTGATCGAAGAGGCGAGCGGGTCGCTGGAGGAACATCGGCAACGCGCGGAGCGGGCGTTACGCCCGGATCGTGGCGAGATGGTGCGCGCTGTGTCCTTTTCGGACGGCCGGATTCTGCTGGTGATACACCACTTCGCGGTGGATGGCGTGTCCTGGGGAATCCTGCGTGAGGACTTCGAAGACGCGGGCGCCGACCGGCCGTTGCGCCCGGTGGGCACCTCGTTCAGGGCTTGGGCGCGATCGCTGCGTGCCGAGGTGACGAACCGGCGAGGCGAGCTGAAGCTGTGGCGAAGCGAAGCCGAAACCCCGCTGGGCGCAAGGAAACTGGCCGGGGATTCCATCGGGGGCATGCACCACCGGCACGTTCAGGCCGCGGCGCCGCGGACGGACGTGACCGAGGTACTGCTCGCCGCGCTCGTGCTCGCCTTCGACCGGCCGCTGCTGGTGGACATCGAACGGCACGGCCGGGTCGACATCGGCGGGGCCGACCTGAGCCGGACCGTCGGCTGGTTCACCGCCGTGCACCCGCTTCGCCTCGACAGCGGGTCGGTCGAGCAGGTGCGGGACGGGCTGCGGTCGCTGCCGGACGACGGGATCGGCTACGGGCTGCTGCGCTATCTCGAACCGGATGCCTGGCCCGGCGGGCTCGCCGTGCCCGAGATCGGGTTCAACTACCTGGGCAAGCTCAGCGAACTGCCTGCCGCGGGCGGCGACCCGCGGACCCCCGCCACCCATGGGCTCGAGATCACCGCCGCGATCGTCGACGGCGTGGTACGGGCGACCTGGTCGTGGGTGCCAGGTGTGTTCGACGGCGAGCGGATCGCGGAGCTGGCCGAGTTGTGGTGCGCGCGGGTGGAGTCACCCGCGCTGGATGTTTCGCAGGCCGAGCTCGACGAGTGGGCTGCCGAGTTCGGAGAGGTCGGCTAGAGATGGACGTACTACCGCTGTCACCACTGCAGGAGGGCTTGCTCTTCCACGCCGTGGCCGACGGTCCAGCCGACGACGTCTACACCGCCCAGCTGGTCATCGATCTCACCGGGCCACTGGACGTCCCGGCGCTGCTGGCCGCCGCGCAGGCCTTGCTGGACAGCCAGCCCGGCCTTCGCGCGGGTTACCGGCAGCGGGCGGGCGGCAGCCCCGTTCAGCTCGTTCCCGCCCGGATTTCGTTGCCGTGGCGTGAGATCCACCTCGAGGGTGAACCGGGACGGCTCGACCGGGTGCTCGAAGAGGAACGGCGGCGGCCGTTCGACCCGGCGAAGCCGCCGCTGCTGCGGATGACGCTGATCGTGCTCGGGCCGCGGCGGCACAAGCTGGTCGTCACCAATCACCACATCCTGCTCGACGGCTGGTCGAAGCAGCTGCTGGTACGGCAGCTTCGCGGGCTGTACGCGGGCAAAACGCCGCCGAGGGCAGCCTCGCCCCGCGACTATCTAGCCTGGCTCGCGCGCCAGGACCGCGCGGCCTCCGTGCGCGCCTGGCGTGCGGCACTCGACGGCGTGTCGGCACCGACCTCGCTCGCGCCCGCCGGGCCGCCGTCACGTCCCGAGGAGACGTTCGGAGCGCTGTCCGAGCAGGCCACCGCCGCGCTGGAATCGGTGGCGCGGCAGCAAGGGGTGACACTGGGAACCGTCGTGCAGGCGGCTTGGGGGCTGCTCATCGGGCGGCTGACCGGGAGCCGGGACGTGGTGTTCGGGCAGGCGGTGGCGATCCGGCCGCCGGAGCTGCCCGGCGCCGAGGACATGATCGGATTTTGTCTCAACACGGTGCCGGTCCGGATCCGCTGGTCGACGCTGGATACTGTCGCCGACCTGTTCGCCAAGGTGCGCCTCGAGCAGGCGGCGCTGTGGGAACACCGCTATCTCGGGCTCGCCGACATCCATCGAGCCGCCGGCCTGCCCGCGTTGTTCGACACGTTGCTGGCCTTCGAAAACCATCCGGCCGCGACCGGCGAGGCAGGCGAGCTGCGGGTCGAAGTGGCAGGCGGGCACGATGCCACCCACTACCCGTACACGCTGGCCGTGTTGCCCGGCCGGGAACTCGCACTGCGGCTGTCGTCGCGGCCTGGTCTGCCCGCACGGGAAATCCTCGACCGGCTGGCGGTCGTGCTCGAGTCCATCGGAGGCGATCCAGGCCAGTCCGCCGCGCGGATCGCGATGCTGCTGCCCGGTGAGCGTGCGCGGCTGATCACCGTCGCCACGCCCGGTCACCCCGTGACCGTGCCGGAGCGGTTCGCCGCACAGGTTCGCCGAGGACCGGACGTGCTCGCGGTGGTGGACGGGGAAACCGGGCTCACCTACGCCGAACTCGACGCGCGAGCCGAGGAGCTGGCGCGGGAGCTGGCCGAGCGTGGCGCCGGGCCAGAGCGCGTCGTCGCCGTTTCACTGCGGCGCTCACTGGAACTGGTGGTGGCACTGGTCGCGGTGGCCAAATCGGGCGCTGCCGCAGTGCCACTGGACCCGGATCATCCGGCCGCGCGGATCGACGCCATGCTGGCCGACGCGCGGCCGTCGCTGCTGATCGACGAGAACGGGATCACCGAGCTCGCGAGCACGCCCCGCGGGAAACAGGCACTGCGGCCGGAGCATCCCGTCTACATCATGTACACCTCCGGGTCGACCGGGCGGCCCAAGGGCGTCATGACCCGGCACCGTGACGTGACCGCGCTGGCGGCTGACCCCGCGTTTTGCTCACATGACCGGGTTTTGCTGCATTCGCCGTCGACTTTCGACGCGTCGACCTACGAACTGTGGGTGCCGTTGCTGACCGGCGGACGGGTCGTCGTCGCGCCGGCAGGGCGGCTGGAACCGGCCGCGCTGGCCGGCCTGATCCGGCGGCACGGGCTCACCGCGCTGTGGCTGACCGCCGGGCTGTTCCGGGTCGTCGCCGAAGAGGATCCGGCCTGCCTGTACGGCCTGGACGAGGTGTGGACCGGCGGGGACGTCGTCTCCGTGGCAGCGGTGAAGCAGGTGCTGGCAGCCTGCCCCGGCTTGACCGTGGTCAACGGCTACGGACCCACCGAGACCACGACTTTCGCGCTGTGCAAGGCCGTGACGGATCGGGCCGCCACCTCGGCGCCGATCGGGCGGCCGCTCGACGGCATGGCGGCCTACCTGCTCGACGCCGGGCTCCAGCCGGTGCCGCCTGGCGTGGTCGGTGAGCTGTACCTCGCGGGTGCGGGCGTGGCTCGCGGTTACCTCGGGCAGGCGGCGGCGACCTCGGAACGGTTCGTGGCCGATCCGTTCGGCGAGCCGGGTACCCGGATGTACCGCACCGGCGACCTCGCGATGCTGCGTCCTGACGGGAACCTGGAGTTCGCCGGACGGGCCGACGACCAGGTGAAGGTGCGCGGCTACCGGGTCGAGCCCGGGGAGGTGGAAGCGGCACTGGCGGCCTGCCCAGGCGTCAGCGGGGTCGTGGTGGCACTGGTCGAGGACAGACTGATCGCGTACGTGACGGCCGAGTGTTTCGACGAGGCCGGGCTGCTGGCCGAGGCCAAGCGGGTCTTGCCGGAGCACCTGGTTCCCGCCGCGTTCGTGCGGCTGGACACGGTGCCGCTCAGTGCCAACGGCAAGATCGACCGCGCGGCACTGCCGAGGCCGGAGTTCCGTGCGGAGCTGAAGGCGCCGGGCACCCCACAGGAGGAAATCCTTTGTGGACTGTTCGCCGAGGTGCTCGGGCTGCCGGCGGTCGGGGTGGCCGACGGGTTCTTCGCGCTCGGCGGTGATTCCCTGCTCGCGATGCGTCTGGTGGCGCGGATCCGCGCGCTCTTCGACGTCGAACTGCCGGTCCGCGCGGTGTTCGCGCAGCCGACCGTCGCCGGGCTGGTTACCGGGCTACGCGGGGCAGGCACTGCCCGGCCGCCGGTGAGAGCTGCCGCCAGACCGGCCGAGGTGCCGCTTTCCTTTGCCCAGCAACGGCTGTGGTTCCTCAATCGGTTCGGCGCCGCCAACGCGGCTTACACCGTCCCGATCGCGCTCCGGCTGACCGGCCCGCTGGAGCAGACCGCACTCGAAGCCGCGTTGACCGACGTGACGGTTCGCCACGAGATACTGCGTACCCGCTATCCCGAGACTTCCGGCGTCGCACACCAGCAGGTACTGGACGCGGAGTTCGCCCTCACGGTGGTTGCCGCTGGAGCGGAGTTGCCCTCGTTGCTGGCCACCGCTGCCACCGCACCGTTCGACCTCGCCGAGGACCGGCCGCTGCGGGCGACACTGTACCGGCTGTCCGAGCGCGAGCATGTGCTGCTGTTGGTGATCCACCACATCGCGGCGGACGGCTGGTCACTGCGTCCGCTGCTGGCTGACCTACGCACCGCCTATACCGCACGGCTGGCCGGAGCAGGCCCGAACTGGCGTCCGCTGCCGGTGCAGTACGCCGATTTCACGCTGTGGCAAAGAAATCTGCTCGCCGACGTGATCGACACCCAGACCGCGTTCTGGCGTGAAGCCCTGTCGGGGGCACCGGAAGAGCTGACGCTGCCTGTTGACCGGGCCAGGCCTGCCGAACCCAGTGGCCGCGGCGGCCGGGTGGCCATGACCATCGGGCTCGGGCTGCGCGGCGCGCTCGCGAAGCTGGCCGCCGAGTCCCGCACCACGCTGTTCATGGTGCTGCAGGCCGCGGTGGCCACGGTGCTGACCCGTCTGGGCGCCGGTTCCGACATCGTCATGGGCACGCCGATCGCCGGGCGCGGTGACGCGGCGCTGGACGAGCTGGTCGGCTTCTTCGTCAACAACCTCGTGCTGCGCACGGACACCTCGGACACCTCGGGCGACCCGGATTTCCGCGAGCTGCTGGCTCGGGTGCGCGAGACCGACCTGGCCGCCTACGAACACTCCGACGTCCCCTTCGAGCACCTGGTGGAGGTGCTCAACCCGGAGCGCTCGGCGGCGCGGCACCCGCTGTTCCAGGTGATGCTCGCGGTGCAGAACGTCGCCGAGCCGGAGCTCGGCCTGCCGGGACTGACCGTGACTCGTGAACCCGTCGAGGCGGCGCAGGCGAAATTCGACCTTTCGCTGCTGTTCGCCGAGAGCTCCGGCCGGGTGGACGGGGTGCTGGAGTACAACGCGGACCTGTTCGACCACGCCACCGTCGAACTGCTCGCGGCCCGGCTGCTGCTGGTGCTCGAAGCCGTCGCCGCGAATCCCGGCCGTCCGATCTCCTCGATCGAGCTGATCACCGAGCCCGAACGGCGACTTCTCGAAGCGAGCAACGACACCGCTCGTTCCTTGCCCGTCACCACGATCCCCGAGATGGTCGGCTGGCAGGCCGAGACCAGGCCGGACGCCATCGCCGTGCGGTCCGAGTACGGCGAACTGAGTTATCGCGCACTGGATCGGCAAGCCAACCGGCTCGCGCACGCGCTGCTCGGCCGGGGCGCGGGGCCGGAGCGGGTGGTCGCGGTGGTGCTGCCGCGCTCGGCCGCCCGCGTGGTCGCCGCGCTGGCCGTGCTCAAGACCGGCGCGGCGTTCCTGCCGGTGGATCCGTCACTGCCTGCCGGGCGGATCGAGTTGATGCTCGCCGACGTCTCGCCGGTCTGCGTGCTGAGGTCCGAAGAGGACCTGCGCGCGCCGGGTTTTCCCGTGACCCCGCCGGAGGTACGCACTGCATCGGATTCCGTCGCCTATCTGATCCACACCTCGGGGTCCACCGGGATGCCCAAGGCCGTCGCCACGACGCACACCGGGATCGCGAGCCTGGCCGTCACGATGGTCGAGCGGTTCGAGCTGACCACGGAATCGCGCGTGCTCCAGTACTCCGCGCCGGGTTTCGACGCCTCGGTGATGGAACTGCTGATGGCCTTCGCGCCCGGTGGCACGCTGGTCATCCCGCCGGAAGGCACGCTGCTGGGCGACGAACTCGGGCACATGCTCACGGGCCAGGCCGTCACACACGCGCTGATCCCGCCGAGCGCGCTGGCGACACTGCCCGCCGGTGAGTTCCCGGACCTCGCGACCCTGCTCGTCGGGGCCGAAACCTGTTCCGCCGCGCTGGTCGAGCGCTGGGCTCCCGGACGGAAGATGTTCAACGCATACGGCCCGACCGAATCAACCGTCTGCGCCACGATCAGCGGTCCGCTGATCCCGTCACCGACCGCGCCGCCGATCGGGCTTCCCGTTGCCAACACCCGATTCCGTGTACTCGACGCCGCGCTGCGGCCGGTGCCGCCCGGCGTGGTCGGCGAGTTGTACCTCGCGGGCGCCGGAGTGGCGCGTGGGTACGTGAACCGCGCCGCGCAGACGGCCTCGCACTTCGTCGCGGACCCCGCGGGCCGGCCCGGCGCGCGGATGTACCGCACCGGCGACCTGGTGCGCGTCCGCGCCGACGGGCAGCTGGAGTACCGCGGTCGCCGCGACCATCAGGTCAAGCTGCGCGGGTTCCGTATCGAGCTCGGTGAGATCGAGGCGGCACTGCGCCGCCAGCACTCGGTCGGCCAGGCAGTGGTGACGGTGCACGAAGACCGGCAGCTGGTGGCTCACGTCGTCGGCGAGGCCGACCTGGACCGCCTGCGTGACGAGCTACCTGGCTACATGATCCCGTCAGCGGTGGTGAAGCTGCTCGCGCTGCCCCTCACGCCGAGCGGCAAGATCGACCGCGCCGCGTTGCCATCGCCTGTCCGGGAGACAGCACAGCGGGAGCCGCGGACCGCGGCCGAAGAACTGTTGTGCGGCTTGTTCGCGGAGCTGCTCGGGCACCCGGATGTCGGCGTGGACGACGGGTTCTTCCATCTCGGCGGTGACAGCATCAGCGCCATCCGGCTGGTCGCACGTGCCAGGGAAGCGGGCCTGGAGACCACGCCACGCGCGGTGTTCGAGCACCAGAGTGCCGCCAGGCTGGCGGCCGCGGCGTCGACGACGCGCGCGACTGTCACCGGCGAGGCGATCGGGCCGCTTCCGCTGACGCCGGTCATGCGCTGGCTGGCCGAACGCGGTGGTTCGTTCGACCGGCTCAGCCAGTCGGTGCTGCTGCGGGTGCCCGCCGACGCGGGTTTCGACAGCCTGGCCGCTGTGCTCGGCACGGTCATCGACCACCACGACATGCTGCGGTCCCGGTTCGAAGGCGACGCACTGCGCGTGCTGCCCAAGGGTTCTGTCACCGAGGTGTTGTCGCGAAGGGAATGCGAGGATCTCGCGTCCGCCGTCGCGGAGGAGAGCGAGAAGGCAAGGGCCGGGCTGGATCCGGCAGCCGGGGTGATGATCCGAGCGGTGTGGTTCGATCCAGGGCCGGGTAAGCCTGGCCACCTTTTGCTGACCCTGCATCACCTGGTGGTCGACGGGGTGTCGTGGCGCATCCTCGCCGAGGACCTGGCTCGTGTCTGGGAGGGCCTGCCGCTGCCGCCGGTCGGCACCTCGTTCCGGCACTGGGCCATGCTGCTCACCGAGCACGCCCGCGATCGGGCTGTCACCGGCGATCCGGCCTCGTGGCACCGGATCGCCACCGCTGCCGAGATTGCGCTGGGCAGGCGACCGCTGGATCCCGCGGCCGACACCGCCGGATCGTCGCGCACGGTCCGCTCGACCCTGCCGCCGGAGCGGACGCGGCCGCTGCTGACGATCGTGCCTGCCGTGGGAACCGCGACCCTGACCGATGTGCTGCTGACGGCGTTGGTCCGCGCGTTCGGCCGTGACGAGCTGCTGGTGGACCTCGAGACGCACGGCCGCGAGGAGTTCTCACCGGAGATCGACCTTTCGCGGACCGTCGGCTGGTTCACCGCACTGCACCCGGTCCGGCTGCGCCGCGATGGCGAGCACGTCAAACCTGCGAACGGCTTCGGGTATGGCCTATCGCGGCATCTCGACCCTGATGTCGGTCCGGTGCTGGCGAAACTGCCCGCTCCGCAGGTCGCGTTCAACTACCTGGGCCGGTTCGCCACGCCCGACGGCGGTGCCTGGACGTTCGCGCCCGAGTCCTCGGAGACCGGTAGCGGGGTCGACCCGCGGCTGCCGTCGGCGCACGCGATCGACCTCACGGTCACTGTCCGGGACACCGAGGCGGGCCCGGCCATGGACGCGAGCTGGACTTGGCCGTCGGACCTGCTGCCCGAAGCGGAGGTCCGCGAACTGGCACGCAGGTGGTTCCACGAGCTCGGCGCTCTCGTCGACGCCGCACTGGACGACCTGGACGATTGGGAGAACGAGTGAGCACCTCCGCCGAAATCCTGGCACTGACCCCGGTGCAGGAAGGCATGTTCTTCTACAGCACCTTCGATGCCTTCGATGACGGAGCCGTCGACGTCTACCTCGTGCAGGTCGCCATCGACCTGGCCGGGCCCGTCGATCCCGCGCGTCTGCGTGCGGCGGGTGAGGCGTTGCTGGCCAGGCACGCGAACCTGCGCGCCGGCTTCCGGCAGCGCCGCGACGGCCGTCCGGTTCAGGTGTGCGCCCCGGACGTCACGCTGCCGTGGTCCGAAATGGACACCTCCGAGGCCGAGTGGGGGCGAGCGCTCGACATCGACCGGTTCGACTGTTTCGACCTGGCCAAGCCGCCGCTGGTCCGGATGCTGCTCGCCAGGCTCGGGCCGGGGCGATACCGGTTGCTGCTGACCCACCACCACATTCTGCTCGACGGCTGGTCGATGCCGATCCTGGTCCGGGAACTGTTCGAGCTGTACGCCGGGACGCCGCTGCCGCCGGTGCGGCCATACCGCGACTTCGTGTCCTGGCTCGACCGCCGCGACACACTGGCCGCCGATGCGGCGTGGCGCGCGGCGCTCGACGGCGCGCGGCCGACGTTGCTCGCGCCGCCGGGCAACGTGCCGGAACTGCCGGAGCAGGTACGGGCCGAGCTGTCCGCCGAGGTCGGCGCGCGGCTGAACACCCGGGTCCGCGAGCTCGGGATTTCGCTCAACACGGCGGTGCAGACGGCATGGGCGGCCGTGCTCACCCGGCTCACCGGACACGACGACGTCGTGTTCGGGCAGACCGTCGCGGGCAGGCCGGCGGACCTTCCAGGCGCGGAGTCGATGGTGGGGCTGTTCATCAACACCGTCCCGGTCCGGGTACAGGCGCGCCAGGACGAGGCAGTGGGCGTGGTGGCCCAGCGGGTGCACCGTGATACGGCCGTGCTGCTGGACCACCAGCACCTCGGCCTCACCGGCAGCAAGCGCGGCGAGTTGTTCGACACCTTGCTGGTGTTCGAAAACCAGTCGGCCGAAATTCCGGGCGACGACAGCGTGCCGGTCCGGATCACCGGTATCTCCGGGCGGGACGCCACGAACTACCCGGTGCAACTCGTCGCGGTCCCCGGCCCGAAGCCGCGGTTCCGGCTGGCGTATCGGCCCAGTGTCTTCACCACGGACTGGGCTGACCGCGTGCTCGCCGCGCTCGTGCGGGTGCTCACCGCGTTCGCTGAGAATCCCAGCGTTCGGCTGGGCCAGGTCGACGTGTTCGGCTGGCCAGAGGAGCAGCCAGGGCCACTGGCGTCGGCCAGCCTGGTGCGGGCGTTCGAAGAGCAGGTGGAAAAGACGCCGGATGACGTCGCGGTCGTCTGCGGAGCCGTCTCGAAGACCTACCGGCAGCTCGACGTCTCCGCGAACAGGCTGGCTCGCCTGCTGATCGAGGCAGGTGCCGGACCTGGGAAAATCGTGGGCATCTCGTTGCCGCGCACGGCCGAGCTCGTGGTGGCCCTGTTCGCGGTGCTCAAGTCCGGGGCGGCGTACCTGCCCCTCGATCCAGGCTATCCGGCCGCACGCCTGGCCTTTCTCGTCGACGACGCCGGTCCGGCCGTGATTCTGTCCACAACGGACAGTCGTGCCGCGTTGCCTGCGCACGTCCCGGTGCTGATCATGGGGGCGCAGGCCAGGCAATCGGGCGAGCCGGTCGGGCACGATCCCGGACCATCCGAAGCCGCGTACGTCAGCTACACCTCCGGCTCGACCGGACGGCCGAAGGGCGTTGTGGTCACCCACGCGAGCGTGGTCACCCTGTGCCGATGGGCGGCGGCCGAGTTCGGCGTCATGAGGGTCGGCTTTTCGACGTCGCTGAACTTCGACGTGTCGGTCTTCGAAGTGTTCGCCCCGTTGCTCTCCGGTGGCTGTGTGGAAGTGGTTCCTGGGCCGTTGAGCCTGCCGGATCGGCCGGAGCTGGAGCTTGTCAGCGGGGTCCCGTCGGTGCTGGCCGCGCTGCTCGCCGACCGAGGACTGCCCGCGCGCACGTCCACGGTCGCCTTCTGCGGTGAGGCGTTGCCGTCGAAGGTGCTCAATGACGTTTTCAAGGCCGCGCCCGGCGCCCGCGTCGCCAATATCTACGGCCCGACGGAGGCCACCGTCTATGCCACGGCCTGGTTCACCGAAACGGAAACCGAGACCGCGCCGCCGATCGGGCGGCCGATCGCCGGTGGAGCCGTGCGGGTGCTGGATCGCGCGTTGCACCCGGTGCCGCCGGGAGTGACCGGCGAACTGTACCTGGCCGGTCCGGGGCTGGCCCGCGGCTACCTCGGCAGGCCGGCGCTGAGCGCGGGCCGGTTCGTCGCGGACCCGTGCGGCCTGCCCGGTTCGCGCATGTACCGCACCGGCGATCTCGTGCGCCGCGACGCCGACGGGCTGTTGTACTTCGAAGGCCGGGTCGACGACCAGGTCAAGATCCGCGGCTTCCGGATCGAGCTCGGGGAGGTGGAGGCGGCGATCCTTGCCAGCCCCGGGGTGACGCAGGCGGCCGTCACCGTGCACGACAACACCCGGCTCATCGCTTACGTCGTCGGCAGCACGACCGACCTCGCCGGGTGGCTGAGTGAACGCCTGCCCGAGCACCTCGTTCCCGCCGCGTTCCTTACCGTGGACGCGCTTCCGCTGACCGCCAACGGCAAACTCGACCGTCAAGCACTGCCCGCGGCCAAGCTTGCCGCCTGCCCGTCGCCCCGTCGTGCGTTCCGGCCGCGGCAGCGGCTGCTGGCCGAACTGTTCGCCGAAGTGCTCGGCGTCGCCGGGGTCGGCCTCGACGACGACTTCTTCGATCTCGGCGGGCATTCGCTGCTCGCGACCAGGCTGGCCGGGCGGGTGCGCACCGTGCTCGGCGCGGACATGTCGATCAGGAAGCTGTTCGAGGCGCCCACCGTGGCCCGCCTGGCCGACGTGCTCGACGCCGGGGACAGCGCCGGGGACTCCTTCGACGTGGTGCTGCCGTTGCGTGCGCGCGGCAAGCGGGAACCGTTGTTCTGCTTGCCGCCGCTGTCCGGCCTGAGCTGGCGTTACGCCGGTCTCCTGCGGCAGCTGGGGCCGGACCGTCCGGTCTATGGCCTGCAGTCGAAGGGACTGCGCGGTGAAGACGGGCTGCCTGGCTCTTTCGACGAGCTGGTGGCCGGGTTCGTCGACGCCATCCGCGGTGTGCGCCCGCACGGGCCGTACTACTTGCTCGGCTACTCCTTCGGCGCGCCGGTCGCGCACGCCGCGGCGACCGCGCTGCAGGACGCGGGCGAAGAGGTTCCACTGCTGACGTTGCTGGACCCGCCGCTGAGCGTCCCCCGCGAACTCACCCTCGCCGAGATGCGGGCCCTGCTGACCGGTCTCTATCCCGGAATGCTCGAGCAGCTCGGCGAGTCGGCGCTCGAGGCCGTTACCCGGGTGGCCGCCACGAATGCCAGGCTGGCAACCGAGTTCGCGCCGGGAACCTACCGCGGCCGTCTGCTCTTCTTCGGCGGGGAGCAGCGCGACGCGGGCGCCTGGGCGTCCACAGTAGACGGTGAACTACGCGGTGAGCGGCTGCCGTTCGACCATGTGGCGATGGCGAGCCCCCAGGCGCTCGCGCAGGTCGGCTCGATCCTCGCCACCGAATTCCGCACCATGACAAGGAGTTGAGATGAGCGACAACCCGTTCGACGACGAGACGATCGAGCACCTGGTGCTGGTCAACGACGAAGGCCAGCACTCGCTCTGGCCGCACTTCGCCGAGGTTCCGGCAGGCTGGACCATCACCCACGGCCCCGCACCCCGGCCCGAATGCCTGGCCCACATCGAGCGCACCTGGACCGACATGCGGCCGAAAAGCCTGCAGGAGCAGCTTCGTTGACAATGGCGGTGACTTGGTCGTGAGTGTTGCGGGCGGTTCTATTGTGCGGAAAGTCAAATGTGGCTCAGTGTCAGGGTTGGTGTGGCCGCCTGGTTGGCGGTTAGGGTCCGGCCTTGATCGCGTGGTGACTCAAAATGTGGCTGTCGCCCCTGCTGTGCGGGTTGGCTTGAGCACGAATCGTCCAGCGCGGTCAGGGTTCCGGGCCTGGCTGGCCTGACTTGATAGAAGCGTGGATTAGACGCCATCCCACCTCGACTGAGGTGTGTCCGACCAGCCCGGCCCGGGCACACATGTCTCCGGTCTAAGGGAAGGACACGCGCGATGTCCATGGTCGTCATCGGGATCGATCCGCACAAGTCCAGCCACACCGCGGTCGCGGTCGATCACAACGGGCGCAAACTCGCCCAGAAAACAGTCACAACCGACACCGGCGGGATACTCGCGCTCTGGCGCTGGGCCGCGGCCCTGGCTTCGGCGCAGGTACTGTGGGCGGTCGAGGACGGCCGTGGCCTGGCCGGACGGCTGGTGCGCACCTTGATCGGCCACGGCGCGGAAGTGGTGTGGGTGCCGCCGAAACTCATGGCCCAGTGCCGGGCCAGCGCCCGCACCCGCGGCAAATCAGACCCGATCGACGCGCTCGCCGTCGCCCGCGCCGCACTACGCGAACCCGACCTGCCCACCGCACATCTGGACCAGACCGCGCTGGACCTGCGGCTGCTGACCGATCGCCGGGAAAGCCTGGTCACCCGCCGCACCGCGGTCATCAACGCGCTGCGCTGGCACCTGCACGACCTCGACCCCGCCCTCGACACCGGCACCACAAGCCTGACCGGGCCACGCACCCTGGCCACGCTCACCACCGCCCTGCACGCACTACCAGCCAGCGTCCGCCGCGACCTCGCTCTCGACCTCACCTCCGAGATCAGCGCCTTGAACGAGCACATCAGCCACTACGACCAGCGCATCACCGAACTGGTCACCCCGATCGCGCCCACCCTGCTCACCATCGTCGGGGTCGGCACCCTCACCGCCGCGAAAATCATCGGCGAAACCGCCGGCATCACCCGATTCCGCTCCAGCGCCGCCTTCGCCATGCACGCCGGCACCGCACCGATCCCCGTCTGGTCAAGCGGCAAAACACAATTCCGGCTCAACCGCAGCGGCAACCGCCAACTCAACACCTGCCTGCACCGCATCGCCATCACCCAGCTCGCACACCACCCACCCGCACGCGACTACCGAGACCGCTGGACCACCCGACACCCACACGCCACCACCAAAGCAACCCTGCGCGCCCTCAAACGACACCTCACCAACACCATCTACCGCGCCATGACAACCGACGCCACACTCCAACAAGATCAACTAAACCAAGCTGCTTGACATAGAAGCTTCGTGCTCTGGACTGGCCGGTGAAGGCCCTTTCGTTAGGTACGGCGTGGCCCAGAGCTTGGGGTGCGCAGTGAAGGGAGGGCCGGGACTTGAGCGTGGGCGCGAGTGGTAACTCTGCTCCGTTAGATGCAGCAGAGTTACCACTCGCCCGCACCAACTCACGCCGGAGCGAGGGGAACCAGACTCACCGGTACAGCCCCCTTACGACGCCACGTTTGACTTTCCAGCCAATAATACTCCAGCTGTAGTTCGTGATGTTCAGGTTCGCCGTCTGTCGGCAGATAGCGAAACCCCAGCTCAGGGCTCGCGAGTGGTATGGGCGGGTATTGAGGGGAAAGTCGAAGTTGGCGTGGGTGGCTGCCCCTGGGTTTGATGAGGGACCGCTCCGGCTGGCTGATTGAAACGGGTTTGGAGCCGCTCAGTGGCCCCCAACCCATTTCCATACGGGAAGCCGAGGGCGCCACCATCACGAACTACAGCTGGAGTACTAACCGCCCGCAACACTCACGACCGAGTTCCGCGAAACGTGCCCGCTACGAAGTCAGGCCGCCGGTACCCGTGTCCGCAGTACCTCCACGACACTCGAGAGTTCGGCGGGCCAGGCCTGGGTGACCGCCTCCCAGGCCTGCCGGAGCGAAACCTGCTCGGCGAGAACGATGTAGGGCGCTTCACCCCAGCAGGAGGCCACGACCGTCCCGGAGCGGTCGGCTTCACCGGGTTCGGGCGCGCCACCTGGCAGGAACTCCAGCGTGTGGGGCAGGCCGCTGCCCGCCAAGTCGTCTTTGAGGCCTGCGCTGGCGCAAGTGAAGCTCCGCAGCATGTTGCGTGCGCTGACGCTCAGCGGCATCGTGGCCTCGGGGAAATCGTCGTTGTACTTCGACACAGTCAGGTAAGTCGTGAGCAGCGAAGCGTCGACCTCGGGTTTTCTTGCCATGCACCGAAGCTTATAAGTCGAAATCGGTCGACTTAACCCGCGAAGTGCTGAAAGGACTCGTGAGTGTTTCGGACGGGGGTGGATTCATCGGGGCGTCGCAACATGCTCTGTTCAGGACAGTGATGCGGGTTGCGGAAGTAGATGTCGAGGTCGGTGGCCATCGTGATCCCGGCGCCTGGGGCGGGGTTTGATGGTGGTGATCATCGCCTCGGCGACCGAGGCGGCGTCTTTGCCGTTCGGCAGGTGCGGTAGGCAGAGGCGGGTGGTGTGTTCGATCAGGATGCCGATCGCCGAGCGTTGTATTTGCCCATGATCAGATCGCCATCCCAGTGCCCGAGCACCGCCCGGTCACGCCGACCGGCGCCACAGGTGATCGGCAACGCAGGCGCGGAATCTCGCTCCCCGTCGGTCTGCGGGGTTCAGCTCCGGGGGCGCATGATCAGCGCGGCCACATAGTACACGCAGGGCTCGTCGGTGATGTTGGCGAACGCGTGCGCCTGGTCCGCTTCGAAGTACGTCGAGTCCCCCGCCTCCAAGTCGATCACCTGATGCTCCACGGTGAGCCGGAGTGTGCCCCCCTCGGCCGTGACGTACTCGTGCGACCCCCGTGCGTAGCCTGGAAATTCGCCCGCGTCACAGCCGGCCGGAAGGGTCACGCGAACCAGTTCGAAGTTCACCCCGGCGACCACCGGTGACACCACGACGCGTTCCCAGCCTGCTGGGTGCACCGTGCGGTCCTGGTCCGCGCGGCGGCGGACGACGACGCCGCGGTCGTCGTCCCGCAACAGCGCGATCAGCGGGACGTCGAGGCCGTCGGCGATGCGGGCCAGCACGGTCACGGTCGGCGCCTTCTTCGCTCGCTCGACCGCGGACAGCATGCTCAGGCTGACCGAGCACCGTTCGGCGAGCGCCGCCAAGGTGAGTCGTCGCTCACTTCGGAGGCGCTGGATCCGGTCAGCCAGATCCGCCAGTTCGAACATGTCGCTATAGTAGAACTATGTGCACTATAGCGGAAACCGGGGTTCGTGAAGCGTGGCCGGCGGACCTGGACGCGGTCACGGCGATCTATGCGGCCTACGTCCTGCAGACCACCGTGTCGCTCGCCGAGACGCCGCCCACGAGAGCGCAGTGGGGCACGCGGTACTGGGACCTCGCCGGCCGGGGCCTGCCGTTCCTGGTCTCCGAACTGGAGGGCGAGGTGGTGGGCATGGCGTTCTGCTCGCCGTGGAAGACCAGAAGCGCGTACCGCTTCACCGTCGAGAGTTCGGTTTATCTCGATCCACGTGCGGCTGGACGAGGAGTGGGTACCGCGCTACTGGAGGAGTTGCTCGATCGCTGTGCCATGGCAGGGATCCGCGAGGTGATCGCCGTGATCGTGGACAACGGCAACACGGCGTCGGAGAAACTTCATCTGCGCTGTGGTTTCACCGAAGCCGGGCGGCTGCGTGGCGTCGGCGCAAAACACGGCAGCACGCTGGACACGGTGCTGATGCAGCGGCACCTGCGGTAGGACTCCCCAACGCCGTGTTCATGGCGCCGACGCGCGCAGCTCGACGCGATCGCGGCGGAGCTGCTGGGCAAACACGGGCTGCGGCCGTGCTTCGAGGAGGTCGTCCACCATGACGATCACATCAACCCCGAGCGCCTCAAGCCGGCCGCGTGAAAACGTGACACGTATGCGAAGAACTCAGGAACCTTGTGTCGCGTGATCCTGCTGGTTTTACGTCCGTGTCTTGTCATCTGTCGACAGATGACGGTTTCGCGTACCTGGACGGACGGCACGTGTGCCCAGCCGGACCTCGGCACTAAGGATCGTTGCCATCTGTCGACAGATGGCGTAACGCAAACAGAATCACGTGACACTAGTGCGCTGCGCGATCTCCTTTCGCACGAGTTCGGGACCGGATCATCGTCTGATCGCGATGCTCGGTGACGCTGGTTGCGCTGGTTCGGGGTATGCAAAGGAACAAGAATAAGTCCCGTTCGGCTGTTCCGAGCCGAACCGCATTCACCGTTGCTGCTCCGGCGGTTCCGCACCCAACGCTCGTTCCAGGGCGGCCATCTGGGACTCCTGGTACGCGAGCGAGACGGAGGCCTTGCGTTCTATCAAGTCGAAGCCGTGATAGGCGCCGGGGACGACTTGGAGTTCGCACGGGACGCCGGCCCGCCGCAGCCGCTCGACGTAGGCGAGGTTCTCGTCGTGGAAGAGATCGCTGGTCCCCACTCCGACCCAAGCGGGTGCGGCGCCTGCCAAGTCCACGTATCGGCCGGGTGCGGCGAGCGGTGGGGGATCGGACGCCTGGAGGCCCAGGTAGGCGTTCCAGGCCCAGCGGTTGTTCTTCTGACTCCATAGGCGCAGTGACGCCGGGTCTATATCGGTGCGGTCAGCGGTCCGGTCGTCGAGCATCGGGTAGGACAGGACCTGCAAAACCGGCCGGATCGCCCCGCGCTCCTTGGCGAGCAAGGCGAGCGCGGCGGCCAGGCCGCCGCCGGCGCTCTCGCCGCCGATCGCGATCCGCTCTTCATCGACTTCGGATTCGGCTGAGAGCCATTGCAGCGCGGTGTAGCAGTCCTGCAACGGGATCGGGAACGGGTGCTGCGGCGCGAGCCGGTACTCCACCGCGGCGGTGAGGACCCCGAGGCGGCTCGTGACCTCCCGGCACCAGGCGTCGGACATCGTCGCGCTGCCCAGGACGTAGCCGCCGCCGTGGACCCATAGCAGCGCCGGGAGCGGTCCATCCGCCGACGGCGGCCGGAAGACCCGCACCGAGACGTCAGCGTCGATCCGTACGAGGTCCCCGCCTCGCGGCGGCTTCGGTTTGGCCAGGCCGCCGAGTCGTCTGGCCAGGCCGATCGGCGTGGCGCGGGGCACGAATCGCGCCCCGCGCAGTTCGGGGTGGAAGGTGTGCTTCGGCATCGCGGACTCCTGATCTAGTTGTGCATGCTGCGGACGGCGGCGACCACGCCACCGTCGACGAGCAGGTCGGTGCCGATGACGACCAGGACGTCCCTGTTCATGACTTCATCCCTTCAATAAATTTACGGTACGTCTCGTATTGTAAGTACGATCTGATACTACAGTCGTTTGCGTGGATGCCAAACGACGCGGACGGCCGCGGAACGCTCAGGTCGACACTGCCATCCTCGAAGCCGCACGGGACCTGATGGTCGCCGGAGGCTACGAGCGGATGACGATCGAGGCCATCGCCGCCAACGCCAGGGTGGGCAAGCAGACGGTCTACCGGCGCTGGCCTTCGAAGGCGGCGATCGTGGCCGAGGCCGTCTTGGCCGGCCATCTCGGGATCAGAGTGGAGGCACCGCCGCAGACCGGGGACGCGGTCGCGGACCTGCGCGGCTGGCTGGGCCAGTTCTTCCGGCAGATCGGGGAGCCTGCGGCGATATCCATGATCCGAGGCCTGACCGCCGCCGCGACCGACGGCGGCACCGGCGCCGAGAAGCTCTACGAGCGGTTCACCGGCCCGAGCCGGGAGCAGATGCTGGAGCTGCTGCGAACAGGTGTCGACCGCGGGCAGTTTCGCGCCGATCTCGATATCGGGGCCGCTGCCGACGCCATCTCCGGGACCCTCCTCTACCGGGCGCTGATTCCACCTTCGGCGGAGGCCGACACCGACGCCGACGGGTTCCTTGACCTGCTGCTGTTGGGCACGACCCCGAGAGCTGAGTCTGACTAGAATCCGGACGGCCGCGTTGAGCGAGTGGAACCCCTGCTCCGTTAGGTGCAGCAAAGGTTCCACTCACCCGCGTCGCTGGAGCGAGGGGGCCCCTGGGTGTGAAGGAAGCACCCGGGGGCCCCTCGCTTCGGCTTCGGGCGCGGCTCAGATCGTGAGTACCGGTGCGCGCGGGAAACCCTGCTGCAGCTCACGGAGCGGAGTTACCCCAGCGCTGGCGGTCCGCGGGCAGGTGGACGCGAATGGGTGCACAGCAGTCACTTCTGTCTCGTCAGTCCCGTGTGCAGCTATTCAGGTATCAGTCCGTCCGCCTCGCACACAGCAACGCGGTCGCCAGCGCCAAGCCGACCAGCAGGGCGAGCGTGACCGAGTACGCGCGCACGTGTTCGGTGAACGTGGTCTGCGCGCCGGGGGTGACGCCGAGCACCTGGCGGTAGCAGAAACCGACCGTGGTGTAACCCGCGGCGAGTGCGAACTGTGTGACGGTGGCCGCGATGCCGGAAGTCGCGCCCGCGTCGTCGGGGGAGACCTGGTTGAAGATCCCGGCGATGAGCGGGGAGACGACCAGGCCTTCGGCGAGACCGACCACGCCGATCGCGATCCCGAGTAGCACGGTCTGGGCCGGGGGCGGCGCCTGCACCACGGCAAGGTGCGCGAGCAGCGCCGCCGCCAGGAACACGCAACCCATGATCGGCAACCGCTGCCCGAAACGAGCGACGAGTTTTCCGCTGAGCGCGGACCCGGCGGCGAAGGCGATGCCGAGCGGCACGAACATCAAGCCTGCCGTCAGCGGTTCGCGGCCGAGACCGGTCTGCACGTAGTAGGTGAACACCAGGAACAGCCCGGCGTTGCCCGCGAAGAATGTCGTGATCGCCGCTAGTCCGGCGACCATGCCGGGTGCGGCGAGCACGCGACGGGGGTAGAGCGGCTCGGTGACCCGGCGTTGCTGGACGACCAGAGCCAGGATTGCCGCCACCGCAACCACAGGAGAGGCCCAGATCAGGCCATCGCCACCGAGAACGAGCGGCAGCAGGAGCGCGGGGAGACCGACCGCGGTCAGCCCGGCGCCGGCGAGGTCGAGACCCGGCGCTCGGCTGGACCTGCTTTCGGTGATGGTGCGGCCCAGCAGCAGGATCAGCAGGCCGATCGGCACGTTGATGAGGAAGACCGCCCGCCAGCCGAGGCCGCCCGGGTTCCAATGGACCAGGAAGCCGCCGCCCGCGAGCCCGCAGATGACACCCAGCCCGAGCACGACGCCGTAAAGGCTGATCGCCCTGGTGAGCCGGGTTTCGTCAAGGAAAATGCTCCGGATCAGCGCGAGTTCCTGCGGGACGAGTGCCGCGGCCGCGGCACCCTGCACAAAGCGCATCGCGATGAGCACCTCGGCGTTCGGCGCGACGCCGCAGAGCAACGAGGCCACCGTGAACACGGCGATGCCCGCCAGGAAGACGCGGCGCCTGCCGTACCGGTCGCCGAGCCTGCCGCCGGTGGCCAGGCCCGCGGCGCAGGCGAGCACATAGCTCGCGCCGATCAGCTGGATCTGGCCGAAGCTCGCGGGCAGGTCTCGCTGGACCGATGGCGCGGCGACGGTGACGATGAAACCGTCGACCTGGCCCATGAACGTGGCGGCCAGTATCGCCGCCAGGCCGAACCGGGCGCGGATGCCGGTGGGGGAGTCGAGTTGTTGATCGGTCATGACCGCATTTCCGAGGGCGCAGGGAAGAATCCGGTGTCGGCGAAGTGATCGAGGTAGGCGTCGAGTACTGGACCGTCGATCGGCGGGAACGAGACCGGCGAGTCCGCCAGCCCGATAAGGGTGTTGTCCCGCCCGAAGGCGACCGGTGCGCCCGCGTCCGAAGCCGAGGGCAGGTGGGTCGCGGCCAGCGCCAAGATGTCGTCGCCGGTTTCGTTGAGTGCGTGCACCCACTGCTCGCGGGTGAGGCTCGCGAAGTGGTGGCCGCGGTCGCGCAGGCGGTCGAGCACAGCCGCTACCGGAAATGGGCCGGGGCTGGTCAGGTGGTAGGTCACGCCGGTCCGGCCGCGGGTCAACAGGTGGACGATGGCTTCGGCGACCTGGTCGGCGGGCACGACGTCGGCGTACCCGAGCGCCCGCTCCGGGGCCGCGCCGAGCACGAGCATGGCGCGGACCAGGTTCCACAGCGCGTCGGCGGAGTTGCCAGCTCCGCTCCGCGAGTGCCCGCCGACGCGACTGGGCCGGTACACGGCGACCGGCAGCCCGCGCTCGCCCGCGGCCAGCACCAGACCCTCGGCCACCCACTTGCTCGCGATGTATCCGTTGGGGTACAGAAACTCTGGCCGCGCTCGCCTGCTCTCGTCAACCAGCTCGGGGTTGTCGTCAATGGACACCGCTGTGTCGCATGTGGACACGAAGTGGACCGGTTTCACCCGGTAGGTCGTCGCCAGGCGCAGCACCTCCGCGGTGCCGCCGACGTTCGCGGCACGCAGCCGGGAGTATGGCTCCAGATGATTGACCCTGGCGCCGTTGTGCACCACCGCGTGCACGGTTCCGGCCAGTGCCTGGAACGTCGGCTCGGGCAGGCCGAGCGAGGGGAGTGCGAGGTCACCGGGAACGGGCACAACGCGATTCAGGCCGTGCACGGGGATTCCGTAACGGTGCATTGCCTCGAAGACGCGGTCGTGCGCCTCGAAATCGTCCTTCGCGCGAGTCAGGCAGTACACATAGGCATTCGTGCCGTCGAGTAGTGCGCGCAGCAGGAACGCGCCCAGGAATCCGGTGGCGCCGGTGAGCAGGATACCGCCGAGCTCGTCGACGGGGTCCAAGAGCCCATTCACGGTGAATGCCGAATCGAGCGCGACCTCGGCAGCCAAGTCCGTGCCTGCCCACGGGTGGACCGGGCCGTCGGAGTTCAGGCGCGCGGCCAGCGTGGACACGGTCGGCGCTTCGAACACGTCTCGGATGCTCAGCCGGACGCCGAGACGGGACCGGATGCCGACGAGCAGCCGCGCCACCAGCAGCGAATGCCCGCCTAGCGCGAAGAAGTCGTCGTCGACACCGACAGCCGGCACGCCGAGCGTCTCAGCGAACAGCGCGCACAGCGCGCTCTCCTGCTCGGTGCCGGGTTGGCGACCTGCGATGTCAGGTGTGATCAGCGGACTGGGCAGTGCCGCGCGGTCCAGCTTGCCGTTGGTCGTCGCCGGTAGCCGATCGAGCATGACGTACACCGGCGGGACCAGGTAGTCCGGCAGCCGGTCGGCGACATGGCGGCGCAGTTCCGCGGGCTCGGGCGCGGGACCGGCGGGTACCACGTAAGCCACGAGCCGGTCATCGCGGGCGAGCACCGCTACCTGGCTGACGGCGGGATGTGCGGACAACGCGGCCTCGACCTCGCCGGGCTCGATGCGGAACCCCCGGATCTTGACCTGCTCGTCGGCGCGGCCGTGGTACTCCAGCACCCCGTCGGGCCGCCAGCGTGCGAGATCGCCGGTGCGGTAAAGCAGGGACCCGGACTCGAACGGATCATCCACAAAGGACTCCGCGGTCAGGTCCGGCCGGTCGTGATACCCCAGCGCGAGTGGCGTGCCTGCTAGATAGAGCTCTCCGACGGCACCCGGTGGCAGCAGCCGCATCGCGCTGTCGAGTACGTGGCATCGCGCATTGGCGATGGGCTTGCCGATCACCGGCGTCGGGCTGTCCGCCAGCCGCGCCGACACCGTGTCGACCGTACATTCGGTGGGGCCGTAGAGGTTGTACGCGGTGATGCCCTTCGCATCCCGCAGCACAGACCACAAGGCGGGGCCCGCGGCTTCGCCGCCCAGCGCGATCACGGCCGGGCGGTGCGCGTCCGGCGCCAGCAAGCCCGCGGTCAGCAGCTCGTCGGCGTAGGTGGGCGTGATGTCGAGGAAATCGATGCGGTTCGTGGTGACGTACCGGAGGAACTCGGCGGGTTCGCGGCGCACGTCATCGTCGATGAAGTGGAGTTCATGGCCGGCGAGCAGCCACAGCAGGCCTTCCCACGAGGTGTCGAACGACAAGGACGCCGTCAGCGCCGCGCGGAGCCTGCCGTCGCTCGCGGGCTCGATCATCTCGGTGCGGTGGTGGTGATAGAGATTCGCCATGGCCCGGTGGGTGATCACCGCGCCCTTCGGCTGCCCGGTCGAACCGGAGGTGTAGATCAGGCACAACGGATCTTCCGGCGCCGGTCGTGGCTCGAGGGCGGTGCCGGACTGCTTGGCGAGCACCTGCTGAGTCGCGCTGTCATCCAGCATGACAAGAGCGGTGTCCGGCACGCCCGCGGCGAGCGCGGTCGTGGTGACGACCAGACGGGGCCGGGCATCGGAGACGAGGAAAGCGATCCGGCGAGCGGGATGGCCGGGGTCGGCAGGCAGATACGCGGCCCCGGTTTTCAGCACGGCGAACAACGCGACGATGGCGTCGCTGGTACGGGGGAGCAGGAGCATGACGACCGCGCCCGGCCCCGCGCCGCGCGCGCTGAGCAACCGGGCCAGCTGGTTCACCCGCCGGTCGAACTCGGCATAGCTGAAGACGCCATCGCTGGAAACCAGGGCTCGGAGGTCCGGAGTCGCCGCTGCCCGCTCATCGAGCAGGTCGACAACGGTGCCGTGCGGCCAGGTCCGCTCCGTCGCGTTCCAGGTCCCGAGCAACTGCTCGCGCTCGTCATCGAGCAGAAGTTCCACCGAGCCGATCGGGGCACCTGGCGCGTCGAGCGACCGGCGCAGGAAGGCCCGGAAGCGGTGGGCATGGCGTTCGAGGTCGTCGGCGCTGTAGAGGTTCGGATTGCCGTCGAGCGCGATGCGCAGGCCTTCGCCGTCGGCACGGTCGTAGACGTTCACGGCGAGGTCCTCGACCAGTCCCGCGGACACATTCCGCACCACACTGGGGTTTCCGTCGAACAGCAGGCCGTAGTCGAACGGCATGATGTTGGCCGACGGGCCGAACAGCTTACGTCCGGAACCGACCAGCCCGAGGTCCCGGCGGAGCTGTTCGTAGCGGTACCGGTGGTGCCGCCTGCTGCGCCGCAGGTGGGTGGCGACCTGCCCGGTCACGGCCGTCAGATCGGGGTCACCGGAGAAGTCGGTGAACAACTGCACGACGTTGAGCACCATGCACGGCACCCGCAGAGCCGGGGAACCGGTCCGCAGCATGACCGGCACCGCGAGCGAGACCTGCGGCGCTCCGGTCATCCGGTGCAGGTAGCCGGAGATCGCCGCGACCAGCACCTCGGTCCAGTTCGCCTTGGCGGACTTGGCGACCGTGCGCAGCAGGTCGCTCGTCGACCGGTCGAGGTCCGCGGTCCCGCGCAGAACGTTCCTGGCCAGCGGCGCTGACCGGCCGGCCAAGGTCACCGGAGCGGGCCGATCACGGTGGTATTCCGCCCAGAACTCGGCGTCGCGCCTGCCGTCGTATTCGGCGTCGAAGTCCACAACGGACTGAAGCGTCCCGAACTCATGGTCCGGCGGCACGTCACCGCGCGCCAGCGCCGTGTACACCTGAGCCACCCGGCGAGCCACCAGTGACAAGCCGTAGCCATCGAGCAGAATGTGGTGAACTCGGTGATACCACCACAATTTCCGCTCGCTGAGCCGGAGCACGGCGTGCTGGAACAGCACGTCGGTGTCCAACGCGACCGGCCGGGCGACGTCCTGCGCCATCCACTCCTGTGCCGCGCTCAGCGGATCGGGTTCAGCGGAAAGATCGGCGACGTGCACGTCCCACTCCGGCGAGCCCGCCACCTGCCTTGGGCCGTCGTCGTACTCGACGAACCGGACCGAGAGCGCTTCGGTCTCCGCGACGGCGCGCCGGATGGCCCGTCCCAGCAGAACCGCGTCGACGGGGCCGGTGATCTCGACGTACTCGGCGGTGTTGTACGCGGGTGAGGCCGGGTCGAGTTGCTGCCCGACCCAGATCCCGTATTGCGCGGCCGTCAACGGCCACGAAGCCTCTTCAGGCACTGGACAGCACATCCCACCAGGCACGCAGCGTCGGCCGCTCGGCCAGGTCGGCGAAGCTGACTTGGGCGCCCTGCTCGCGCCACTGCTCGACCAGGCCGAGCAGGCCGACCGAGTCGAGACCTTCGTCGAACAGGTTCGCCGTGTCCGAAACCTCCTGCGGCTCCAGGAAAAGGCGCTCAGCGATGTCGGCGCGCACAGCGTCGATGCTGAACATGGTGTCCTCCTTCAGTTGACTTGGCGGTCGCGCTCGGACCAGAACCGTTGCCGCAGCTCACGGCGCAGTACCTTCCCGCTGGGGTTGCGGGGGATCGCGTCGATGAACTCGAACTTGGACGGGATCTTGAAGCCTGCGATGCGTTCCCGGCTGAACAGCAGCAGGTCCCGCGGCCGGACTTCGGCACCCGGTCGTTTCGCCACGAACGCGTGGACCGCCTCGCCGAACTTGTCGTCCGGCACGCCGATGACGGCGACATCGGCCACGGCCGGATGCTTGGCCAGCACGTTCTCGATCTCAGCCGGGTAGATGTTCTCCCCGGCGACGATGATCATGTCCTTGAGCCGGTCGCTGATGTAGACGTAACCGTCCTCGTCGAGCCTGCCCGCGTCGCCGGTGTGGATCCAGCCATCGACCAAAGTGGACGTTGTGGCTTCGGGCATTCCCCAGTACTCCAGCATGCGCGCCGGTGTGCGCAGGCACACCTCGCCGATCTCGCCGTCGGGCACCGGGGTTCCCGCGTCGTCGATCACCTTGATCTCCACCGCTGGGTACGGCCTGCCGGCGGCGCGCAGCCGGGGACTGCCCGCGACATGGTCGGTGGGCGGCAGGCAGACGGCGGTGTTGCCGGTCTCGGTGAGTCCGTAGATCTGTGCGAAGTCGCAGTCGAAGACCGGCAACGACTCCTGCAGCAGCGCTTCGGAAATCGGCGAGCCACCGTAGACGATCTTGCGGATCGACGCGAACGTGGCCTTGTCAGCGGCCGGTTCGGTGAGTAGCAGGCGCAGCATGGACGGTACGACGCAGGCGGTCGTCACACCCAATTCCGCGATGAGCCGCACCGCGCCGGTGCTGTCGAAGCGGGGCATCGCCACGTTCGTGATCCCGGCGGCGAAGCCTTGCATGGCCCACCAGATCCCGCCGACGTGGAAACCGGGGATGCCGATCAGGCTGCGATCGCCCGCGTGCCAGTCGATCCAGTCGAGGCCGGCTTCGGCGAGCGAGTCGCGGATGGCGAAGAAGCTGCGCTGGGCCAGCACGACGCCCTTGGGCAGGCCGGTGGTGCCGCTGGTGTAAAGCTGCACCACCGCGTCGTCCGGTCCGGTCACCGCTGGAAGATCGTCATCGGGCAGGCCGACGGTCCACTCGGCGAAATCATCGGGCCCCGCGCCGCGGACGACCAGCGCGGGCAGTTCGACGGCGACCTTGTCGATGACGGTACGCAGATCGGCATCGACGATGAGCAGCACGCTGCCGGAGTCGCGCAGGATGTGCTCGACCTCCGGCGCGGTGAGCCGGAAGTTGACCGGTACCAGCACGGCGCCGATCTTCGCGCAGGCGAAGAAGGTCGCGTAATAGTGCACCGATTCCAAGCCCAGGTAGGCGATTCTGTCGCCTTGGCCCGCTCCCGCCGCGCGCAACGCGTGCGCGATCCGGTTGCTGTGCGCGTGAAGTTCGGCGTAGCTGAGACTTTCGCCAGCGCAGATGACGGCGGGCACCTCGGGCTGAAGGCCGGCGTGGCGCTCGGTCACGTGTGCGACGGTTCGCAGTTCAGGGTGGTACATGAGTTCAGGGGGGTACATGACAGTCAGCTCCCCACGATCGCGACGCGCGCGGCGCCCGAGCAGGCGCCGCCGTTGTCGTCCCAGCAACGAAAAGAGGTCTCCAGCGAGATCAGCGGGTCGGCGCCGGGCTGGAGCCTGCGCTGGGCGGTCCGCTCGATGGTGAGCTCGCACTGGAACGAGCGAGGATCGATCGGCCGGTGGAATGCGCTGCTGAACTTCGCGATCAGGATGTCGGGCAGCTGACGGCGCCAGAAATCGTCCATCGACCAGTTCGAGAAGACCGGCCCGACGCGGTCGCGCACCGAGGTCGCGATCACGTGGTAGAGCAGCTGGTTGTAGCAGATCCCGACCTCGACGGAGTTGAGATGGCCGGTCTCGTCGATGTAGCACGACTCTGGGATTCGCATGGTTCCCGTGCCGCGAACGATTTCACCGTCGACTTCGACCTTGGCCGAGGTCAGGTAGCGGCAATGCGGTTTGTAACACCGCAGAACGCCGGTGAGAAGATCGGTGTTCAAGCTTCGAGTCCATCGTAGACAGTGACCCGGTGTGAGACCGACGGCTCGTCGGAGGCGGTGTGCAGCGCGCGGTGGACCAGGCTTCGGTTGTCCCACACCAGCATGTCGCCCTTGTCGAAGGTCTGCAGGTGGATCGCCGGGTGCTCGAAAGTCGTGTCGGTCTGCCCGGTGGCGGCCAGTAGCTCGTGGAGCAGCTCAGGCTGTTCGCGGCCGTCGGCGTCGGTGATCGACTGGGTGAAACCCTCGCTGAGATAGAGGATCGTCTCGTCGGTGTGCCGATGCGCGTGCGCGGTCGGCAGCGCGACCGGCGGCGTCTTGGCGTCGACCTCCGCGATGATCTCCGAAAGCGGCCGGTAGACGTCGGACGGCCGGATCTTGAAGTAGCGGCGCACACTGTGCCAGGCGGTGGTGCCCTTCACCGCGAGCTTGAGGTCCTCGTCGAGGTTCTCGTAGGCCTTGCACAGGTCGATGAAGAAGGTGCCGCGGTTCTTCGACGGCACGACCTGCGGATAGATGAGTGTGATGTCGAAGGGGCGCGGCATGAACTGGTAGTCCGAGTGCCAGAACTTCCCCGTCTTCGGGACACCGACCCGTCTCTCGCCGTCGTCCACATTGGACGAAACAAAAACCTCCTTGACCTCGGGGTGGTGGTAGATCGGCTCGTAGTAGGCCTGCGGGGTGCCCAATCTCGCGCCCAGCGCGAGAAATCCTCGTGGGTCTAGGTCTTGCCCCTTGAGCACAACGATCTTGTCACGGTAGACGGCTTCCTTGAGTGCGCGCACGTCATTGTCCGAAGTGGAGTCGAAACCCTCGACTGTGACGCCCATGCCGTCCTGCGGCGAGATCCTCACGGCATTTTCCTTACTTGGTGGTGGTTTTCCTTATGATGTGGAGTTGGTGACGTAACCCAGCAGGTCACCGACGGTCGAGATCTGTGGCAGCGCCTCGTCGGGAATCGACACACTGAACGCGCGCTCCACCTTGAAGAGCAGATCGACCATACTCAATGAGTCGATGCCCAGTTCATCGAAGGTCGCCGACGTCGGCACCAGCCGGTCTTCGCTCGTGTCGAGGTCTCTGACGAATTGGCTGACGAAAGTGTGCACATTGTCCATGGCCGCTAATCCTTTCAGTTCTTGAGGTCGGGCCACGTGAGCGCGGCGGCACCCCAGGTCGCACCGCCGCCGAAGGCGGACAGCACGACCCGGTCACCCGCGCGCAGTTCCCCCGCGTTGTAGGCGTCGGTCAGCGCCAGCGGAATCGAGGCGGCGACAGTATTGCCGACCTCGGAAACATTGGTGTAGACCCGTTCGGCGGGTACCCCGAGCTCCGCGCCGACGGTGTCCAGTATGCGGATGTTGGCCTGGTGGCCGACAAAGCGGTCGACGTCTCCGGGGGCCCAGCCGACTCGCGCCATCGCCGCCCGCGCCGCATCGGCCATCCGCGTCACGGCGTGCCGGTAGACGGCCTGCCCACGCATGGCGAACCAGAGGTCGGCCTGATCGATCACCTCGTCCCGGCCGGGGTGACGCGAACCACCGGCGCGAATTGTGATCAGGTCGGCCAATGCGCCGTCACTGCCCAATTCGACGGTGTGCAGCGCGCCGGGTTCGTCAGCCTCGCCTGCGCGCAGCACGACCGCACCCGCGCCGTCGCCGAACACCGCGGCGGTACCGCGGTCGGTGCTGTCGAGGATGGTGGAGAACGTGTCCGCGCCGATGAGCAGCACCCGCTCGGCCATGCCGCTCGCGATCACGCCGTCGGCCAAGGCGAGGCCGTAGACGAATCCGGAACAGACGGCGGCGACATCGAACGCGGGCACCGCAGGCAAACCGAGCCTGCTCGCGACGGCGGGCGCGGTGGCGGGACAGTGGTGGTCCGGAGTGGACGTCGCCACTATCACCATATCGACGGGCCGGTGCCCGCCGAGGTCGACACCCGCTGACCGCAACGCTTCCGCACCAGCCGGTACGGCCAGATCCGACGTCGCCACGCCCGGTTCGACCACGTGCCTGGTCCGTATTCCGGTGCGGCTTCGGATCCATTCGTCCGATGTGTCCAGCCGTACGGCCAGTTCGTCGTTGGTCACCACTGTGGGCGGAAGGTATCCGCCGACCCCGCAGAGCACGGCGCGCCGCCTTCGGTCGCCGCCGTCCGCCTCGATCTTCTCTCGCATGACCATGAAGTCGGATGCCTGCTGGTGGCAGTTCCCCGGAATTCGATCAGAATCCCGCCGCGGTGGCGGTTTGACCGAATTTCCAGCCCGCGGGGAAGACGTTGTCGCGGATCACCGTCCGCCCGTGGGTGTCGACCACCTTGAAGCTGAGGGCCTGGCCGGTCAGCACCTTGCCCGATGCCCAGTTCATACCCCAGTCGCGGCTCATCGGCAGCCATTCCGTCTTGCTGCCCTTGATCCACACGGCCTGCGTGCTCCACCGTGAATTCGAGTCCACGAGCACTTGGTTGAAGTCGGGGTTTCCCTTGATGGTGAAGCGGAGCGGCGAGTGGCCGTCCGCATCGGCTTCGCTGTAGGTGATGGGCACGATGCCGGCCTTGCGCTGGGCGATCTTGAGGAAGGCCTTCTCGGAGAGGTCGAGGTGCTCGCGTGGCGGGTTGCACCATCCGCCGTTGTCGCTGGGAAGACTGGGGTTCGGCGGGCAGAAGTTGGTGACCCGGACCGTGATCACCGGACTTCCCGGTAAGCATGAGGAACTGGTCACGCACTGGACCTTCAAAAGTGTCCCGCAGCTCGCGCCGTCCTTGAACAGCACTTTGCTGACCGCTGTGGACAGTTCCCCTGGATGAGTCGCCTGCCAGTTTCCGAAGCCGCACGCGCCACCTTCGTCGCCGGTGTAGAAGGTCGCGTGCGCGGGATGCCCGGCCGCCGAGGCGGCGGGTGCCGCACAAGCCAGCAGCGCTGCGGCCACGAGAGCGGCGAAGCGGATCGTCCCCATGGGAACCGTCCTTAAGCACAGCGACCGCTGCAGGCACGGTAGTTGCTCGCGGTCGGGTCGGTGTGGGCGCTAATCCGCCCGGTCGATGGAGCGTAGGCCGCTTGGCCGATCGGGTCACTCCGAATAGTGCGAAAAATTCTGTCCGGACCGGCGGCCATCCGCCGAAAACATGTCGCCATGCCACGGGAACCGATGCGGAACCTGGTGCGACTACTGAGCCGTGACCATTTATCGCCTGGCGGCGCTTTTCGCGGCGACCGCCTTGACCGCCGCCTGCGGGCAGGCAGCCTCGACCACGGCGTCGCCCGTGAAGCGCCCCGCGCCCGTGTCCGCGACAGCCGCACCGACGGCGTACCCCCTGACCATCGAGAACTGCGGCCGGAAGCTGACGTTCGACCAGGCGCCGAGCCGTGTGGTATTGCTCAACGGCACTTCGGTCGCCGAGGTAGAGAGCTTCATCACGCTGGGCATCGGCGACAAGATCTTGGCCAACAGCCAGTCGTACGGCGTCTCCGACGATCCCGCGATGCCCGCCAAGGTGAAGGCGGTGCCCACCGGCGGGCTGACCGTCAACCAGAACTTCGAGGTGCCCAGGGAACAGGTGCTCGCGCTCAAGCCCGACCTGGTCGTCTCGACCTGGGCGGGCGGATTCGACGAGAAGATCGGCTCGGTCACCAGGGACCAGCTCGACACGGCCGGGGTACGCAGTTTCGTCACGCCGGTCAACTGCGCGTTCGGGGATCCCGCCGCCCGTCCCGAGGACCAGGAACGGCTGAAGGGCCAGTCGATCGAGTCCTCGTTCGAGCTACTGCTGCAGCTGGGACAGATCTTCGACGTGCAGCAGCGCGCCGCCGACTACGTGAACCAGGCTCGGCAGAAGATCGACGCGATCGCGAAGCGCGTCGCGGGAAAACCGCAGAAGAACGTGTTGGTCGCGTACCCGGGAATGTCGGCGATGAACAGCAACGGGCTGCCCGCGGTGTTCGGCGGCGGCATCTACGACGACATCATCACCCGCGCGGGCGGGACCAACCCGTTCGCCGGCAAGAGCACCGCCGAACTCGCGGAGATCAACGCCGAGGCGCTGGCATCGGCCACAGTGGACGTGCTGGTGATCGGCCTCTTCCAGCCGAATGAGAACGCCGAGCGGCTCGCCGATGATCTGTTCCGCAAGTTCCCTCAGTGGCAGGCGTCGAAGACCAAGAAGTTCACCTCGGTCTCGGACGGCTTCTACCTGGGGCCGCTCAACACGGTCGCTGTCGAGAAGGTCGCCGATGCCGCGCACGGCAAGAACTAGCCCGCACCTGGTCTCCGGCGCCGGGTTCGCGCTACTGATGGTGGGGCTGGGCGTCGCGCTGGTCGTGTCGGTCGGCTTCGCGGTCGGCGTCGGCACGGTGGACGTGCCGGTCGGCCGGGTGTTCACGGTGATCTGGGCGCACCTGAGCGGGGACACGGCGGGCGTCGACGCGCTCACCGACCAGATCGTGTGGGAGTTCCGGACGCCCCGGGTGCTGCTCGCGGCGCTCGCGGGCAGTGGGCTGAGCCTGGCGGGCGTCTGCCTGCAGACGTTGGTGCGCAACCCATTGGCCGACCCCTACCTGTTCGGGGTCTCGGCAGGCGCGTCGCTGGGCGCGGTCATCGCCATGACCACCGGTGGCGCGGTGCTGGCCGGGCTGGGGGTGGCGGGCGCGGCGTTCGCCGGCTCGCTGATCAGCCTCGTGATCGTGTTCGCGATGGCTCAGCGCGGCGGCCGTCTCGTCGGCGGCAGCCTGGTGCTGGCCGGCGTCGCGGTCGCCTATCTGGGTACTGCCATCACGAGCTTCATCCAGTTGCAGGCCGCGCCCACCGAACTGCGCGGCGTCATGTTCTGGCTGCTCGGCTCGGTTTCCGGTGCCTCGTGGGCCGATCTCGGAGTGCCGGCGGCGGCGATCGCGGTCGCCGTGTGCTGGCTGTTCACCCAGAGCCGGTCGATGAACGCGTTGTCGGTCGGCGACGACACCGCGGCCGGGCTGGGTGTCGACGTGCACCGGCTGCGGATCCTGCTGCTGGTCGCCGCGTCCCTGCTGACCGCGACGGTGGTCAGTGTCGCGGGCGGCATCGGTTTCGTCGGCCTGATCGTCCCGCACGCGGTGCGGCTGGTGGTCGGGCCCGATCACCGCAAGGTCTTCGGAGTCTCGGTGCTGGGGGGAGCGGTGTTCCTGGTGCTGGTCGACCTGGTCACCAGGACGGCCGACCGGCCGAACGAGATGCCGATCGGCATCTTCACCGCGGCACTGGGCGCACCGTTCTTCCTGGTACTGCTGAGGAAACGGAAGAAGGTACTGCGATGAAGGTCGTCATCGGCGAGGTGTCGGTGCGCATCGACGACACCACCATCCTCGACGGCGTCGACCTGGTCGCGGAGCCGGGGGAGATCACCGGTGTCATCGGCCCGAACGGCTCCGGCAAGAGCACCCTGCTGCGCTGCGTCTACCGCGCGCTCAAGCCGAACACCGGCACCATCCACATCGGACCGGACGACGTGTGGCGGACGAGCGCGCGCCAGGCTGGCCTTCGGACCGCCGTCGTCGCTCAGGACCACGACCTGGACAACGACTACTCCGTGCTCGAGATCGTCGCCATGGGCAGGACCCCGCACAAAGGCATCCTCGACAGGGAGACCGAGTCGGACCGGTCGATCGTCGAGGACGCGCTGGCCAGGGTCGCCATGACCTGGGCGGCACACCGCGTGTTCGCGACACTCTCCGGAGGCGAGCGCCAGCGCGTGCTGCTGGCCAGGGCACTCACCCAGGAAGCCCCGGTCCTGCTGCTGGACGAGCCGACGAACCACCTGGACATCGGCGCGCAGCACGAACTGCTCGACCTGGTCAGGGAACTGGGCCTCACCACGATCGCGGCACTGCACGACCTCGACCACGCCACCACCTACTGCGACCGCCTGGCGTTGCTGCGGGCAGGCCGCGTGATCGCGACCGGAACCCCAGCCGAGGTGCTGGTGGCGGACCGGGTCGCCGAGGTCTTCGGGGTGCGCAGCGCGGTGGTGCCGCATCCGCTGACCGGGCGGCCGCACTTCGTGACGGCAGGCCGTGCGCCCTCGGTGGCCGAGGTGTGAGCGAAACAGGGACTCGAGTCCGCGTTTCGCGGAACTAGGCACGTGACGAGGGGCGCCCTTGCAACGCTCTGGGTGACAAGGGCGCCCTTGTCCACCTCTCGCTCCCTGGTGAGTGGGTAACAGGTCGTTCAACGCCTCAAAACCCACTCACCAATCACACGAACGCCGCGCTCATCATCCGGACCGTGACAAACACCCCGATCGCCGATTCCGCGTTTCGCGGAAATCTCCGCCAGACGCGCCCTGGCCTCTCCGGTTGGTCGGCCCGGCGAGGTGCGCGTGGAGCCATGCTGCCTTAGAGTCCTCTGTGGACATTGAAATGACGCCGGGAGTGGCCTCCGCGACACGCGGAAAAGGCGGGCACGGCATAGGAAAATTCCATGATTTCGCCGCACCGCCATTAGCGTGAAGTTCAACTTCGAGGCCACTGGCGAACGATTTCGGAAAGTGGCTCCTCAGCCCAGGAGAGCTTGAGTAAAGGAGAACCGCTGATGAAGCGCACTTCCCGGATCGTACCCGCCTCGGCTTTCGCGGCCTGCCTGCCGCCGCGCGGTCACGACCGCGACAGGTGGCGGCCATGACCGCCGCGCGTCACGAACTTCGCGACGATCCTCCCGGCCCGGAAGTGCCGCCGCCGTTCCAGCGGCCTCCGGTGCGTCCTCGGCCTCGGTTCGAAGCGTCGATCGACCTGGTCGCCCTGCCCAGCGCCGTCACTGTCGCCCGATTGTTCGTCGCGAGCACGCTCCGCCGCTGGGGCGCCGTGTTCGTCGAACCCGAGATGGTCAGCATCACGGCCGAGCTGGTCGCGCTGGCCGTCGACGTGACCGGCCCCGGCACGGACGACTTGTCGGAGGTCGGGCTGCTCAATCCGATCGCGGTGAACCTGGTCGGCTACGACCGGCACCTCCTGGTCGAGGCGGTTCACCTCCAGCTGCCCGAAGTGTCCACCTCCGTGCCCAGGGACCTCGCGGTCGTCAACGGACTCGCGCGGAAGTGGGGCGCCTACCCGACATCGTGGGAACGGGTCGTGTGGGCGGAACTGGATCTGTTCGGCCGCGACGCGGCCGTCCTGCCGCAGCGGGTTCACGAACCGGGGCGCGGACTCCGAACCGCGAGCCGATCTCGAGGTCCGAGCCGGTGGCCGACCATTGATTGTGTCGGCAGGCCCGAGGCGGTATAGCACCTTTGAGCAAGGGGACGAGCATGCACAGGTCACGTCTGTTTCCGCGCACCGGCGCCACGGTGGTGGCGGCGATGGTGGTCACAGCGCTCGGCGGCACCGCGGCGTCAGCCGTCGATGTTCCGCTCGCGCCCGGTGTCCACCCGTCGAGTATCGACGCCGCCGGGTTCGCGGGGAAACTGTCGCCGCGGCTCGGCCACGCGCGAGGGCGGGTCGACGCGTTCATCGAACTGGCCAAAAAGCCGGCGGTGGACGTGTTCACCGCGGAGCAAGGCAAGGGATCCGGCAAGGAGAAGGCCAAGCAGGCTGCACGCGCGGCCAAGGTCGACACCGCTGACACCGTGAACTCCGTCATCGGCCAGCTCGAGGCCGCCGACCGCGGAACGACGGTGCTCACCCGGACGGCGAATGCCGTCGCCGGGGTGACCGTGAACGCCGACGCGGCCAAGCTGCGCGACCTAGCCAAGCGCCCGGATGTCGTCTCGATCCGGACGGTCGTCCCCAAGATCCGCAGCAACGCCAGTGCGGCTCAGCTGACCAACACCCTCGTGTCGTGGCAGCAGACCGGTAAGTTCGGCGACGGCGTCCGGATCGGCATCATCGACGATGGCATCGACTACACCCATGCCGACTTCGGTGGGCCAGGCACGGCGGCGGCGTACCAGAGCATCGACCGGACCAAGCCGACAGCGCTGTTCCCCAACGCCAAGGTCGTCGGTGGCGTCGACCTCGCAGGCGATGACTACGGTGCGAAGCCGCCAACCGCTCCGAAGCCCGACGCGAACCCGCTTGCCTGCGGTGAGCACGGCACACACGTGGCAGGGACCGCTGGTGGGTTCGGCGTCAATGCCGACGGCACCACGTTCACCGGCGACTATCGGAAGCTGGACGCAGCGAGTCTCAACGCGATGAAGATCGGTCCCGGCACGGCGCCGAAGTCGCTGCTCTACGCGATCAAGGTCTTCGGCTGCACCGGTAGCACCAAGCTCACAGCGCAGGCGATGGACTGGGCGCTGGACCCCGACGGTGACGGTGACTTCACCGACCACCTGGACATCGTCAACCTCTCGCTCGGCTCCGACTTCGCCGCACCGGACGACCCGGATTCCCTGTTCGTGCGCAAGCTCGCCGCGAACAACGTGCTCCCGGTGATCGCGCAGGGCAATGCGGGCGATCTCTACGACGTCGCCGCCGCCCCTGGTAACACACCGGAAGGACTGGCGGTGGCCAGCAGCGTCGACGCCGGGGATCTGGGTGACGTGGCCGAGGTGACCGCCCCTGCCACGGTCACGGGCAGCCACGTCGGCCAGTACAGCCAGGCCTACACCGGGTACGACACGCTGGATTCGACCGCGCCGGTCGTTCCGCTGTCGGTGGCCAACAGCGCGGGGTGCACCGCGTACTCCGCGGAGGACAAGACGAGGGTGACCGGCAAGTTCGTCTGGCTGGAGTGGGACGAAAACGACGCGACCCGGCCCTGTGGTTCGGCCGTGCGGGCCGCCAACGCCGAGTCGGCCGGTGCCAAGGGTGCGGTGCTTTCGGCCACGTCAGACCACTTCGCCGTCGCGATCGCGGGCACTGCCACACTGCCGATGTTCCAGTTCGCCGGTTCCACGGTGACGCGGTTGCGGCAGGCGCTGGCGGACGGCACTCTCCAGGTACGGCTCTGGGGTGCGGGCCGGGCATCGGTGCCGACTACCGATGAGTCGATTGTGGACGGTGCCAGCGCGTTCACTTCGCGCGGAGTGCGTGGCCCCGCACTCAAACCGGATCTCTCCGCACCCGGCGAGACGATCGTTTCGGCGCTGCGGGGCAGCGGTGACGGCAGGGCTTCCTTCTCCGGGACTTCGATGGCCACCCCGCACACCTCGGGCATCGCCGCGCTGGTGCGCCAGGCGCATCCCGACTGGACGGTCGAGGAGGTGAAGGCGGCGCTGATCGGCACGGCCGTGCACGACATTACCGACCATACCGGCCACACTTACGCGCCACAGCGTGTCGGCAGCGGCCGGATCGACGCCAAAGCGGCGCTGGACAACCAGGTGCTCGCCTACGTGGTCGACGATCCTGGTGTGGTGAGCGTCAACTTCGGCACGGTCGAAGCAGGCGGACCGGTGAGCTTGAGCAAGACGATCAAGCTGGTCAACAAGGGCGTCACGCCGGTCGAGTACACGGTGGCCTATCAGGCGGTGAACAGGCTTCCCGGTGTCGAGTACATTGTGGACCCGCCGTCGGTGCGCCTGAACCCGCGCGGCATCGCCACGGTGAAGGTGACGCTGAAGATCACCGACCCGCAGGCGTTGCGCAAGATCATGGACCCGACGGTGGCTCCCATCCAGGCAGGCGTGGCCAGGCAGTTCGTCGCCGACGCGTCCGGCAGGGTCGCGTTCACCCCGCGGAGCGGCGCGAGCGTGCCACTGCGGGTCTCGGTCTATGCGGCGCCCAAGCCGGTTTCGGCGATCACCACGCCGGACGCGGTGAAGTTCGATGCGACGGACCAAGCGGTGTTGAACCTCTCCGGCAAGGGAATCGACCAGGGTAGCGGTGCACAGCGCTATCGCTCGCTCGTCAGCGTGCTGGAACTGCAGGCGGAATCCCCGCGGCTGCCCGCGTGCGGTACGGGCACCGTTTCCGGCTGCACACTGAACCGCACCGCGCAGAGCGGTGATCTCCGCTATATCGGGGCGGCGACGACCGCACCACTGGCGAAGGTGCAGGGTTCTCCGCAAGACGCGAGGCTTGCCTTCGGCCTGTCGACCTGGAGCGACTGGGCGAACCTCGGCAGTAACACGATCCCGTTCGTGGACATCGACACCACCGGTGACGGGAAGCCCGATTTCGAGACCTTTGTGAACAAGGCGAAGTCGTCCGACGTGCTGCTGGCGACCACGGTGTCACTGGCGGCCGACAACAAGGTTGTGGACGTCGAGGCGATCAACGGGCAGCTCGGCGACGTCGACACCAACGTCTTCGACACAAACGTCGTGCTGTTGCCGGTGAGGCTCACCGCGCTGGGTATCGACCCGAACGCGGCCTCGCACCGGATCAGCTACACAGTGGGTGTCGTTGGCTACTACCCCGCGCCGGGCGCGGAGGACGGGACGATTGATTCGGCAGGGGCACCGATCTCGTTCGACCCGCTCGCGCCGGGCTATTGGGCGCAGGGTGGGGGAGACGTGGCGCTCGGCTATGTCGCGAAACCCGGAACGGCTCTGGTCGTCAACCGCGACGCGGATTCGCTCACCAAGGACGGCGCACTGGGGCTGCTGGTGCTCGCGCACCACAACGCCGCCGGCGGCCGGGCACTCGCGGTGGGTGCCGATCCGGCACCCACCGTGAACCGGGGCACGACCTGACCCACGAGAAGGTCGGGAAGTCGGCCAGCTGAACGTACGAATGTCACTTTTGCAACCGGCAGAGCCAAAATCTCGCAAAAGCGACAATAAGAGATATGGACGGCCGACTTCGCCGTGGGGCCCAGGCCCCGCCTTGTCCGTGGCTTCATCGTTCATGAGGGATCTTCCGGGGTTTAAGCCTCCGCACTAGACAGGCGTTCTTCGGCGCACTCTAATAGTGAAGTCTTATCAACCTCTGCTGGAACTCGAAATAGCGAGGGCAAATCGATATGACCGCCCCTGGGAAGCCGGAAATCGCTCCTGGTTCACGGGCTGGCGCTGCTCCGACTATGAATGTCGAGCAAATCAGCAGTATCGAGCAATTCAAAAGCATCGCCGGTGCGGCACTGAGCCCTGGCACCGCGGAAACCTGGAACCAACTTGGCAGCAAGTTCCAGTCCGCACTCGACAGTATGAACCGATTTCAGCAGGGTTTGTCCAGTGACTCGGGAAGCCTGGAGCAATCGCTTCAGGGCGCGGCCGGCGACAGCTTCCAAGCTTACGCCACCAACACGGTCCTGAAGAGAAGCCAGGCGGTCACCCAGGCGATATCGGGCTACCCGCAGGCGATGAGGGCGATCGGGGAGTCGATCGCCGCCTTCCAGGCACGGGTGGCCGAGATCGAAGCCGAGTCCGACGCCCGGATGACCAAGCGGGCCGGGGACGTCGCCAAGCTGGTGGCGGCGGGGACGAAACTGGGCATCGAGGTCGACGGCAACGCGCTGATGGCGAAAAGCCGGAAGAAGGACCTCGACACGGTAGTCCTGCCGGCTCTGAGGCGTGCGCTCCTGGATCTCGGCGCGTCATACGAGAGCAACGGGGGCAGTCTCGCCGCTTTCGACGCGAGCACGATGCGGGCGCCCGATACCTCCGGAGGGGCCGGGAACGGGGGACAGGGCCAGGCAGGCGGGCAGGCGGGCGGTCAGGGGCAGGCCACCGAACCTGCGCAGGACGGCGGCCAGGGCGACCACGGCACCGATGAGAACGCGAGTGGTGGCGCGGATTCCGGTACGGGCACCGCCGAAGACGAGGGCGCCGATGCGGGCGCCGGCGCGGGTGGGAGTACCGGCACTGATGCGGCGGGCGGGAACTCGGACGCTGGTGCTGGTGGCGGCGAGGGTGCAGGTGGCGGCGAAAGTGCCACCACGGGCGGGGCCGGCGAGGGCACAGGTGGGGGTGCTGGCGGCAGCGAGACTGCCAGTGCGGGCGCGGCTGGCGGAGGTGACGGCGAGGGCACCGGTGGCACCGGCGGAAGTACAGGTACAGGCGAGGGCGCTGGTGGAGGTACAGGTGCGGGCGCCGGTGGGGGTAGCGGTGCCGGGGCGGGTATGGGCACTGGTGCTGGCGGGAGTGCTGGCGGAGGTACCGGGAAAGGTGGCGGCCAGGGCGGGGGTACGGGTGCCGGTGCCGGTGCGGGCAAAGGTGCGGGCACACCGGCTACGACAAGCGGGCAACCGGCCGAGGATCCCGCTCGGCAGAAGGCTTTGGAGGATGCGCGTGCCGCGGCAGGCCGGGCGATCGATGATCTGAAGAAGAAGTCACCGCAGGCCGGGAGTTCGGCGGCCGCCGATACTCGCCGCGCCGCGCTGGACGAAGCCAAGAAGGCACTCGAGACGGCGATCGACGGGCTGACCGGCGGTGACCGCACGGGCGCCGGGGCCGCCGATGGTCTCGGCAAGGGCAAACAGCCGACGACCTCGGCCGAGGGGCCGGCCGGCGCCAAAGGCGACAAGAGCGGTACGTCCACTGTGGACCCTGCTAGGGAAAAAGCGTTGTCGGATGCCAAGAAGGCAGCGAGCGACGCGATCGGCGACCTGCAGAAGGGCACTTCGGCTGGCTCATCGGGTTCGGCCGGCGCAAGTGGAAGTTCCGGTCCCAGCAAAGGGGCGGACTCCTGCTCAGCAGGAGGAGCAGGCGGTTCCTCTTCCGGAGGCAAGGATGGCCCGGATCCGGCTCGGGAGAAGGCACTCGCGGATGCCAAGAAGACCGCGGGTGACGCGATCAGCGCGCTCCAGAACGGCGGTGGTGACACGGGCAAGGCCGGTGGCGGCAAGTTGCCCGCGACGATGTCGCAGCTGTCCCAGTCGTCCGCAGGCGGTGGCCAGGGGCCGGACGCGGCACAGCCGAAGGGTGATCTGGACGCACGGCGCCAAGTCCAGAACGCGATCAACGCCTTGCAGGCGGGCGGCGGCGGGAGCCCGGCTCCGGTCAGTGGCGGCGAAGTCGGTCCCGGTCACGGCGGATCGCCGGACGCACCGCAGTCCGCTACCGGCCAGGACGCACGCCAGCAGATGTCCGAAGATGCCAGGCGGACCGCCCAGCGCGCGATCGACGGGCTGCTCTCTGGCGGGGACGTGCCAGGAAAAGGACAGACGCCCTCGTCGCTTGCCGGCTTCTTGTCAGGCACGGGTGGACACAGCGGCGGGCCGGGCGGTGTGCCGGGTGGCGGTGGCCACGGACCGAGGATCGGCGGTGCTGTCGGAGGCCCGGGCCTCGACGGCGTGACGAGGAATCCGGCCGGTCTGGCCGCGGAAGCGGCGGCTGTGGCGAGGCAAGGGGGCTACGAGGTGCCCGGCGCACCACCTGGCGCACAGCCCGGTTCACACCGCGCCGCCGGTGGCCCGCCTGGAACGGAGATGGGCGCGGGCGGTATCCCGCCGGGGATGATGGGCGGCGCAGGTGTCGCCGGCAGGCACCGGGAGGACCGGGAACACACGACTTGGCTGCATGCTGAGGACAAAGACTGGCAGGAAGGCGATACCGACGCGTCAGCTCCGAGGATCGGCAGGGGTGATCGATGACGCCGCACCAGAGTACTGAAACTCCGATTCCGGAGGATGACGGCGAGGCGGCACTGGCCGCTCTGGAAGAGGAAGACCGCAAGCTGGGGAATGTCACCGGGTTTCTGTCCGGCGAATCCACGACGGTTCGGTCCGCCGACGAGTTGGTCACCGTCGAGTTCGACGGCTGGGGTGAGGTGGTCGGGATAGCGTTCGACGGCGTCGAGTACCTCGAGCTGACGGCTGCCGAGTTCGGTGAGGTGCTGGTCGAGACCATTCGCGACGGGCGTGCGCGCTGTGTCCGTAAGCTGATCGACGAGCTGGGGGAAGAGCTGCTTCCCGGCGTCGACTTCGCCGAGCTGGAAGCACGGGAGCGCGTCGAAAAGCCTGTCCACCCACCGGTGGAAGAAGACAGGGGGGACGGCGTCCTCGGCCGTTCGATCACGCCTGTGGAAGAAGTCCGCCAGCGATTTCCCAAGGGAAGTTCGTTGGCCGTCCAGTGCGATGACGGCTTCACCTGGTAGGAAGCGGCGACCTTGCGCATTTCGCGCAGTGACAGGCCTGTACCTGATCGTTAGCGTCGCTGTGCGAAGCGGCAGACCTTGGAAAGGGAACCGAGTGAGTGCGACACGAATCGACACGGTGGCGGACGGGGAACTTTCCCGCTCGCTGAGCCCACGTCACCTGTCCATGATCGCGATCGGCGGCGTGATCGGCGCCGGCTTGTTCGTCGGTTCGGGGCAGGCCATCAAGGCAGCCGGTCCCGCTGTCCTGATCACCTATGTGACGACCGGCATGCTCGTTGTGCTCGTCATGCGCATGCTCGGTGAGATGTCGACCGCCGATCCGCAGACGGGCTCGTTCTCGGTGTACGCGGAGCGGACCTTCGGCCGGTGGGCCGGATTTTCGGTGGGCTGGCTCTACTGGTGGTTCTGGGTTGTGACGATCGGCGTCGAGGCGACGGCGGGCGCGGTGATCGTGCATCGGTGGATCCCGGGTGTTCCGCAATGGGCATGGGCGCTGATCCTGATGGTCGCGTTGACCTTGACGAACCTGTTCTCGGTCAAGTCGTATGGTGAGTTCGAGTTCTGGTTCGCGGCCATCAAGGTCGCTGCGATCACGGTGTTCCTCCTGCTCGGTATCGCTGTGATCGTCGGGCTGTTCCCCGGGACGCCCTCGCCTGGCCTGACGAACCTCACCGGGAACGGCGGGTTCGCGCCCCATGGTCTTGGCCCGGTGATCGCTGCCTCGTTCGTGGTCGTGTTCTCCTACTTCGGCGCCGAGATCGCTTCCGTCGCCGCCACGGAGACCGCTGACCCGGTGAACACCGTGCGCAAGGCGGTTCGCTCGGTGCTGTGGCGGATCCTGATCTTCTATGTCGGTTCGATCGCGATCGTGGTGACCCTGCTGCCATACGACGACGCCAGCGTCAGCAAGAGCCCGTACGTGGCGGTGCTCGACAAGATCGGGCTGCCCGCGGCAGGCACGATCATGGACGCCGTGGTGCTGACGGCTGTGTTGTCCTGCCTGAACTCGGGCCTGTACAGCGCGTCGCGGATGGCGTTTTCGCTGTCCGGGAGGGGTGACGCGCCGAAGTCGTGGAGGAAGATCTCGAAGGCGGGTGTTCCGCAGATCGCGGTGCTGGCGTCCACTGTGGTCGGATTCTTGACCGTCGCGCTGAACTTCGTCGTGCCGGACGAGGTTTTCTCGTTGATGCTCAACACGTCGGGGGCGATCGCGCTGTTCGTCTGGCTGGCGATCGCGTGTGCGCAGCTGCGCATGCGACGCCAGCTCGAGCGGGAGAGCCCGGAGCGCCTCGTGTTGAAGATGTGGGCGTTCCCGTACCTGACCTGGGTAGCCATTGTGGCGATGGTGCTGCTGATCGTCGGCATGGTGCTGGACGACTCCGGCAGGCCACAGGCGCTGGCGAGCCTGGGCCTCGCGGTCGTGGTGATCGCGATCGGCGTCGTCCGGCAGCGCCGCTCGCAAACTTCGCCGAGCCGGAGTAAGTAGCGAATTGATCGAACGGCACGGCCTTATTGAGGGGGAAAGCCAAACGCGGCGTTGCCCCGCCGCTGGCGTCGTGAGTGTTGCCAACGGGTAACTAGTCAGGTCCCTGTCGCGTGGTGGTCATGGTGCTGCGATGATCACCGCGTGGCTGGGGATGGGCGTCCGTCGTATGACGATCTTGCCGCTCTGGTCGTGTCCCAGGCCGCGACGATCGCGGTGTTGCGGGGTGAGGTCGAGCGGCTGACCGAGCGGGTTTCGGAGCTGGAACGGCAGTTGAAGACGAACTCGCGCAACTCGTCGAAACCTCCGTCCCAGGACGTGTATGTCAAGCCGGCGCCGAAGTCGCTGCGCGGTAAATCCGGCCGTGGGCAAGGCAAACAACCCGGTTCGGCGGGCGCGAGCCTGAAGCTGGTCGACGACCCCGACACGGTTGTCGACCATGTTCCGTCGGCGTGTTCGGGCTGCGGGACCGGGTTGCGGCGCCGGCCGAATGTGGGTGTGGTGCGCCGTCAGGTGCACGATCTGCCCGAGATCGTGCCGGTGGTGACCGAGCATCGGATGCATCAGCGACGCTGCCGGTGCGGGGTGCTGACCACCGCGGTCGCTCCAGCCGAAGCGACCGCTCCGGCGTGTTATGGGCCGAATGTCACCGCGCTGGCGGCGTATCTGCTGACCTATCAGCACATCCCGATCTCCCGCGCCGCGGAACTGCTGGCCGAGGTGGTGGGCATGGCGGTGTCCACCGGCTGGGT